>CAZCRC010000004.1:0-25059 GCA_964500995.1 uncultured Actinomycetes bacterium | reverse complement strand
GTCAAGCCGAACACGATCGCCAAGAGCCTCGCGATCGGCAACCCCGCCGACGGCCCGTACGCCCTGGACGCAGTGCGACGCACGGGCGGGGCAGTCGCCAGCGTCAGCGATCCCGACATCGTCACGGCGATCCGACTGCTGGCACGCACCGAGGGCATCTTCGCCGAGACCGCGGGTGGCGTCACGTTGGCCACGTTCCAGAAGCTCCTGGCCAGCGGCCAGGCGTCGCGCGATGCTGAGACCGTGCTGCTCAACACCGGCGACGGCCTGAAGACGCTGGACGCGGTCGCCGACCAGGTCGGACCGACCGCGATCATCGATCCCAAGGTCGCCGAAGTACATTCGGTCATCAACGCGCGCTGACCAGCGCATCAACCACTGGAGGAACGGCACATGGCCGTCACTGTTCGCATCCCGACCATCCTGCGCACCTACACGGGCGACTCGTCCGAGGTCGCCCTGGCCGACGCTGGCGGCACTCTGGGCTCCGCGCTCGAAGCGCTCGAGACCACGGCGCCCGGCATCAAAGCGCGGATCCTGGACGACGACGGTGCGCTGCGTCGCTTCGTGAACGTCTACGTCGACGACGAGGATGTGCGGTTCCTGGACGGCCTCGACACCCCGGTCGCCGATGGTGCCAGCATTGCGGTCATCCCCGCCGTCGCAGGCGGCTGCTGACCGTCCGCACGGCGGGCCGTCGCACGGCCCTCACATATCCCCCTGCGGCCAGATCGGCGCGGGTCTCGAACACGTTGTACGACGCGGGATCACCCGACACCGCCCAGGAGTACCCGGCGGCGGCCGCGTATGCGGCCAGGAACGGCAGTCCGCCGCACCACGCGTATTGGGTCGCGTGGCGCTTCTCGTGCTCCCAGACGTCACGGGTGAGCGGTGAGATGGGGTCAGGGCCGAGACGACGCTGCCGCGTGATCACGACGTCCCCCACGGTGAAGGCCCCCGCGACGGGAACGGGCCACCGATATCCGGTGGCGAGGTAGTACCCATCCGGGGTACCACGGGGTCGGGCGCCGGACAGCCCCGTGACCAGCAGGCCCAGCGGAGTCGTCAGATTCACCCAGTTGAGCCAGCGGCGCGCTGAACTCACGCGCTCAGAACTCCTCGAGCGCCTCACGGGCACGGCGGGTCAGCGACGGGTCGTGCTGCTCGTCCTCTTCGGTCACCATGTGCATGGCGGCCTCTTCGGCGGTGAGGTCCTCGAGGTCGTGGGTGTCGAGGGCGAGCACCTCGGATGTGACGTCCGGGCGCACCCCCTCGTCCTCCTCGACGAGTCGACCCACGACCGTTTCGTCGGGGTGACCGAAGGTCTCGGCGGGGCCGTCGGTGCCCAGCTCCTCGGAGACCGCGTGGAACAGTTCCTCGACGACGTCCTGTGCCGGGTCATCGAACTTCTCGCGTCCGTGGCGTGACATGGCAGCCTCCTCGGCCGTTCTGGCTGTGTCTCCCTCTGATTCTGACACCCCGCGGGCAGTGACTGCGCCACGACCCTTCGCTGTGCTCACCCCGTCACCGGCAGGAAGTCCGACAGTGCGGTGGCAACGGGCCCGGTGGGTACCGTTCAATCTGGACCATGCGGTCCCCTGACGTGGCCGGCCTCGGCGCCGGACAGCGACAGTTGAACGGACCGCAGACCACCGGTCGCAGCTACGTCGGTCTGTCGGAGCCGACTCACTCCGCGACCGTCGAGGAGAACGTGCCGATCGTCGTTCGCGACGGGGCGACACTCCTGGCTGACGTCCACCGACCGGATGCCCACGGGCGATTCCCGGCTCTGTTGGCGGTGTCGTGCTACCCGCGCCAGATCCAGAACTCGGGCGCACCACTCGGTTTTGTCGAGGCGGGGGCCAGCGACTTCTGGGTGCCGCGCGGGTACGCCCACGTGATCGCCAACTCGCGTGGCACTGGCGGTTCCACGGGTACCTACTCGTGGCTGGATCGCACCGAACGACAGGATGTCGCCGACCTGGTGGAGTGGGTCGCGAGCCAGCCATGGTGCGACGGCAACGTGGGCATGATCGGGATCAGCTACTTCGCCATGACCCAACTGGCCGCCGCGATCGAAGCACCCCCGCATCTGAAGGCGATCTTCCCCGTCGCCACGACCGCCGACCTGTACGAGGCGGTCTGGCACAACGGGCTGCTGAGTTCCACGTTCGTCACCGCCTGGCTGGCTGGCGTTGCCACCCTGTCGGATGCTCCCGATGGCGCGCTGCGCAGCCGTGCCGCCTCGCTGCTGAGTTCGCTGCTGCGACGTCCTGGGATCCACAGCAAGTTCGCCCACCTGAACGGCGAGGCGGCGCTGTCGGCGCTGGGGACCGTCATGCGCAGACACTTCGCGGATGACCCGTGGGGCAAGCTGTGGCGCAACGTCACCATCGAGCACCAGTACCGCGACGAGTGGTGGGAGCAGCGGGACCTCCTGCAACTGCTCGACGGCTGTCGCGTGCCCATGTACCTGGGTTGCGATTGGGAGAACGTCCCCCTGCACCTGCCGAGCACGTCCGCCGTCTTCGAACGGGTGCGCGCCACCGCTCCCGTCCGAGTCGGCATGCTGGGCGCCCACGGACTGTCCTGGCCCTGGGAGAGCCTGCACTACGAAGCGCTGGCCTGGTTCGATCACTGGCTCAAGGGAGTTGACACGGGCATCATGGCGGGCCCCGCCATCCGCTATCACCTGCCGGGCGTCGACGGGTTCGGCACAGCCGAGGAGTGGCCACCGCCGAAGAGCCGCCTGACTGCATGGTCACTGCACGCCGACGGCTCCCTGGGACCCGCTGAGTCCGCTGGCGGCGAACGCTCGTTCCTCCACCTGGGCGCCGGGCTCGCACCCCCCCACGGCGCACCGACCCTGCCACTGCCGTCGCTGTTGTCGTGGGACAGCCCCCCGTTGGACCAGGACCTCGATGTGGTCGGCGACGCCGAGTTGCTACTGGACGCCTCGATCACCGCCTCGGACACCTCGTGGATCGTGACGCTGCAGGACGTCGCCCCGGATGGCACCGTCACCGACGTCACGGCGGGGTGGCTGCGCGGCAGCCTGCGAACGGTCGCCGACGAGGCGAGTCGGCCGGGCCACCCAGTGATCCCGGCGGTCACGCCACTGGCGGTGCCACCATATGAGGTGGTCGGCTATCGAATCCCGCTGGTGAGCACCGCCCGACGATTCGCCGCCGGACACCGGGCGCGACTCGTGATCGCATCCGACGACACCACCGCTGGTCATCCCGCCATCCTCGGTTTCCACCACGAGGCGGTCGGAACCCCGTCCAGCAACACCGTGCTGGCAACCTCCCAGTTGCTGCTGCCGGTGCTGGCAGGGGCGAGTACTGCCCACCAGTAGGCGTCAGCCCGGCGGATCAGGCTTGCACTCTCGGGGGGAGAGTGCTAATCATGTGTTAGCACTCTCAGGTGTCGAGTGACAGCCTCGGTTGGATCTGGACGCTCGAGGGGGCATCTTCACCGTCATGGCGAGAGCCGGCGGCGGGCCCTGCAGAACGGGTCCGGCACCGGGTCGACCGTCGCGGGCGCCACGTCGGTGACTCCATCACATCAACTGTTCTTTCGGAGGAACGCACCCGATGTCAAAGATGATCGCGTTCGACGAGGAAGCCCGCCGGGCGTTGGAACGGGGCATGAACACCCTGGCCGACGCCGTCCGGGTCACGCTGGGCCCGAAGGGCCGCAACGTGGTTCTGGAGAAGAAGTGGGGCGCTCCTACGATCACCAACGATGGCGTGTCCATCGCCAAGGAGATCGAGCTCGAAGACCCATACGAGAAGATCGGCGCCGAGCTGGTCAAAGAGGTCGCCAAGAAGACCGACGATGTTGCCGGCGACGGCACCACCACCGCCACCGTGTTGGCACAGGCCCTGGTCAAGGAAGGCCTGCGCAACGTTGCCGCCGGTGCCAACCCCATGGGCCTGAAGAAGGGCATCGAGAAGGCCGTCGAGGCTGTCTCTACCCAACTGCTGGAAATGGCCAAGGAGGTCGAGACCAAGGAACAGATCGCAGCCACTGCGAGCATCTCCGCGGCTGACACCGAGGTCGGCGAGATCATCGCCGAGGCCATGGACAAGGTCGGCAAGGAAGGCGTCATCACCGTCGAAGAGAGCAACACCTTCGGCCTTGAGCTTGAGCTCACCGAGGGTATGCGGTTCGACAAGGGCTACATCTCCCCGTACTTCGTGACTGACACGGAGCGCATGGAGACGGTCCTGGACGACCCCTACATCCTGATCGTCAACAGCAAGATCGGGTCCGTCAAGGACATGCTGCCGATCCTGGAGAAGGTCATGCAGTCCGGCAAGCCGCTGGCGATCATCGCCGAGGACATCGAGGGCGAGGCGCTGGCCACCCTGATCGTCAACAAGGTGCGCGGCACGTTCAAGTCCGTGGCCGTCAAGGCTCCCGGATTCGGCGACCGCCGCAAGGCCATGCTGCAGGACATCGCGATCCTGACCGGCGGTCAGGTGATCTCCGAGGAGATCGGCCTGAAGCTCGAGTCGACCGATCTCGACATGCTGGGCCGCGCCCGCAAGGTCGTGGTCACCAAGGACGAGACGACCATCGTCGAGGGCACCGGAGACGCGGAGCAGATCGCGGGACGGGTCAATCAGATCCGCGCCGAGATCGACAACAGCGATTCCGACTACGACCGCGAGAAGCTGCAGGAGCGCTTGGCCAAGCTGGCCGGCGGTGTTGCCGTCATCAAGGCCGGAGCTGCCACCGAGGTGGAACTCAAGGAGCGAAAGCACCGCATCGAAGATGCCGTTCGCAACGCCAAGGCTGCCGTTGAGGAGGGGATCGTCGCCGGTGGTGGCGTGGCCCTGCTGCAGGCCTCCGAGGCTGCCTTCGAGAAGTTCGACCTCGAGGGCGACGAAGCGACCGGCGCGCAGTTGGTCCGGACCGCCGTGTCCGCGCCGCTGAAGCAGATCGCTGTGAACGCGGGCCTCGAAGGTGGCGTCGTGGCGGAGAAGGTCCGTTCACTCGAGCCGGGCTGGGGCCTCAACGCCGCCACCGGTGAGTACGTGGACATGATCGCCGCTGGCATCATCGACCCCGCCAAGGTGACACGTTCCGCACTGCAGAACGCTGCCTCGATCGCGGGCCTGTTCCTGACCACCGAGGTTGTGGTCGCGGACAAGCCCGAGAAGGCTGCCCCGGCGATGCCGGGTGGCGACGGTGGCATGGGCGGAATGGACTTCTGAGGAAGTACCTCGACCCACACGGTCAACGGAAGGGCGGTCCCGGCAGGGGCCGCCCTTTCGCATGTCCGGACCCTGCCCGGTAGCGTCGCCGTCATGGCTGCCCTCCTGTCGGACTCCTACGCGGAGCGATGCTTGTGGCAGTCCCAGGTCACGGCAATGGAGCTGCCACTGGGGCCACCCCCACGCGATGCCGACCTGGTCATCATCGGCGCCGGACTGTGCGGCCTGGCCGCCGCAGCGGCGGCCGCTCAGGCGGGCCTTTCGGTGGTGGTGCTGGAAAAGGAACGCCTTGGCTGGGGCGCCTCCAGCCGCAACGGCGGAATGGTGATCCCGGAACTCAAGGCGGGACCGTCGGCGCTGGCCAAGAAGTACGGCGACCGTGGGCGGGCCATGTTCGCCGAGGTCAACGACGCCTTCGACTTCGTCGAGTCACTGGTGACGGGACCCGATCGCATCGACTGCGACTACCGCCGCGCCGGGTTGCTGCTGCTGGCGCACAGCGCCCACCGGGTCGCTGACGTCGAACATGAGGCCGCGGATCTGGCCCGGCATGGCCAACCTGCGCACGTTGTGAGCCAACAAAACCTAGCCGACGAGATCGGCAGTGACGCCTTTGCCGCGGGCATGGTCCTGGAGCGAACCGGTGGCCTGCATCCCGCCAAGTTCCACGACGGGATGGCCCATCGGGCTCTGACGGCAGGGGCACGGATCCACGACCGCACCGCTGCTACGTCGATCCGCAGGAGCCCGGGTCGCCACGTCGTTGCCACCACGCGCGGTGCCGTTCGGGCACGTGACGTGTTCGTCGCGACGAACGCGTACGCCGACGACGTCCTGCCGTGGCTGCAGCGCCGGGTGACTCCCGTGTCCTCGTACATCATCGCGACACCGCCCCTGGCGCCGGAACTCGCGCGTTCGGTCAGCCCCACGGGCCGAATGATGGTCGACACCAAGAACTTCCTGTTCTATTGGCGCCTCACCCCTGACGGCAGGGTCGCATTCGGCGGCCGTCGGTCGCTGGATCCGGTGGATGTCGCCACGGCCAGGGACTTCCTGTACGACTCGATGATCCGACTGCACCCACAACTCGCGGGGATCCCCGTGGACTTCGCCTGGGGTGGCAGCGTTGCCGTCACCCGGGACCGACTTCCCCATGCCGGTCAGCACGACAGCGTCTGGTACGCCACGGGGTGCAACGGAAGTGGCGTGGCCACGAATACCTGGCTGGGTCACCGCATCGGTCAGGTCATTGCCGGACAGGCGGAACCACCGGCGCTCACCGGCCTTCCCCACCCCGCGATCCCCGGGCACGGGCTCAGCGCGGCATACCTGCCGCTGGTGAGCCGCTACTTCGCGTGGCAGGACTCCCGCTGACCGGATCCACTGGGCGCGACACGGGCCGTGGCGTGCGGAAGCATGATCAACGCCCCAGCCCCGCCGCCCACAGGAGAGCCGACACGTGAGCGCAACAACGGCAGCGATCGCCCCCGAACGGCGGGTCTCCAAACTCGCGGTCCCCCTGCTGGGCCTGTTGGGCGCTATTCAGGGCTCGGATCCGAACATTGCGAGCACCGCATTCGTCGGCGCCACCCGCGGCCTCGGCATGACCGGTGGGGTCGCCTCGCTCGCGGCAAGCATCTCGACTCTGGCACTGGCGGCCACCGTCATCTCGACCGGTCTGCTGGCCGACCGGCTCGGCCGCAAGAAGGTGCTGGTGATCGCCCTCATTGTGTCGGCGGTGGGCGACCTGATCGTGGCAGCCGCCCCCGGCTCCGGGTTCTACCTGCTGGGACGAACCGTGGCGGGCATCGGCCTCGGAGCCGTCTACGGGGCCGGGTTCGCCTACATCAGGGCGGTCACGCCACCGTCGCGGATCGCGGCCGCCATGGGGGTCTTCGGCGCCACGATCGCGCTGGCCACAGTCATCCTGTCCTTTGTGGGTGGCGCCATCTCGTCGCTGGACTGGCGGTTGGCGTTCCTCATCATCCCGGTGGCCTGCATGGTCGCCCTCGTCGGTGTCCTGACATTGCTTCCCACACAGCCCAAGGTGGCGGAGGGCAAGCCGGACGTCCTGGGGCAACTGCTGCTGGCACTCGCGGTTGTGGCCTGGCTGGTGGGCTTCGCCCACGCCAACGACGGCTTGCTGTCGCCGCTGTGTGGCGGCGCGTTCCTGGTGGGAATCGTGGCCGGGTACGGCTTCGTCTGGCTCCAGAACCACCGGAGCAACCGGTTCTTCCCGGTCGAGCTCTTCCGCAATCCGATCTTCCTTGCCGCGGTCTGCGCCGGGTTCGTCTACAACTTCGGCACCGCCGTGGCGTTCCTGCAACTGGCCAACCTGTGGCAGTACGTGGTGCAGGTATCGAGTCTGACGGTGTCGTTGTGGCAGTTGCCCCTACTCGGCATCGGGATTGTCGCGGCGCTGTACTTCGGTCGGCGGATGAGCAAGGGGATGACCGCTGCGTCCGCCATCCTCATCGGCGCCCTGATGTCGGCCGCGGGGTTCGTCGCGCTGGCGATCTTCCGCTCGGCCGATTCTCTGTTGGGCTTTCTGCCGGGCATGTTGCTCGTCGGCGCCGGTGTCATCATCGCCTCGTTGCCCTACGGAACTCTGATCATCAGCCAAGCCCCCGAGAAGTACTACGGCCCGGTCACCTCCTCACGCACGACCTTCGGGCAGTTCTTCTACGCCGCCGGCCTGGCGCTGGGAACCGTCCTCATCGACAAACTCACCGTCGGCGGCGTCACCCGCAAACTCGAGGCCGCCGGCGCCACGCCACAGCAGGTGGGCACGGGACTGGACACCGTCACGACGTACGCCGCCACCGGAGATTCGCCGGCATCCTCGTCGGGACAGCAGGCGCTGGACCTCGCGTTCACGTCGTACGCGAACTCGTTCGGGATCGTGATGCTTCTGGTCGCGGTCCTCACACTGATCGCCGGCGGCATCGGCTGGCTGCTCCTCAAGCGCCACGGAGAGGGTTCCGGACCGGAACCTGCCGCAGCCACGAAGTAGAGTCTGGGAATGCCTCCGAGCGCACGCAGCCTGGCCGAAGACCTGCGCTCTCGCTCCGACGATCAACTCGTCAGCCTGTTCGGCCTGCGCCCCGACCTGCTGCGGCCGCTGCCGAAGTCATTCTCCGACCTGGCGATCCGCGCCAACAGCGCACCCAGCACAGTGACTGCGCTCGACAACCTGACTGCTGCCCAACTCGACGTGATCGAGGCCTGCTGCGCCTTGGCCCCCGCGGGCAGGTTCGGCGTCGCGGAACTTGCGGTCGGACTCGACGTACCTGCCGAGGAGATCACCCCCCTCGTGGCCGACCTCTACACCCGGGTTCTGCTGTGGGGCGGCCAGGACGACTTGCGGGTGCCGGCCGCCGTGCGCGAGGCACTGGGGCCCCATCCGTGTGGCCTGGACCTCGTGGTCCGCGCCAACCAGACCGGGGTGCGGCTCGCCCTGAACGATCCGGAGGCGTTCTCCGATCGGGTCGAGCTCGCGCCGCCCGAGGCACGGCAACTACTCGTGACTGGCGCCTGGGGACCCCCGATCATCCCTGCGGCCCCTGGCCACGAGTGGTTGTCAGGCCAAGACTTCATGGCCATCGACGACGTCGGCCAGTTGATCGTTCCCCGCGAGGTGGCCCTGCTCATCCGCCGTGGGGTGCTCCAGGCCAGCCCACGACTCATGGCGCCCGTGCTACCGGAGGCCGGCGACGTGGCCGTGACGCTGGCGGACCAGCATGCCGGCCATGCCGCCGATCAGTTCGTCCGCGACGTGGAACGGGTCGCGGCCTACTTGTCCCGCGGTTCGCTGTCGCGACAAGCCAACGGCGCATTCTCGGCGCGGGACTGGGACCGGGCGGTGGTTGCGATCGGTCTGACACCGGACTCGCTGGCACTGCTGATCGCACTGGCCTGGACCGCCCAATGGCTGGACTGGGACGACGAGAACCGGCTGCGCACCACCACCGTCTTCGCTGACGCTCAGCAGTGGCCGACGCCACGACGCTGGGGCGAACTCGCGTCCGTCTGGTTGCGGCTGGGCCGTCGGATCCCGTCGGAGGCCGCCAAAGTCCTGACGACGACTCCCGATGCGGCCGTTCCGTCTGCTCGGGCGCTGGTCCTGACCGCAGTCGCACAAGGCGCGGGCGCCGAGGTAGAGGGGTGGCTGCGGTGGTTCCGGCCACGGGCGAAACTGCGTCCGGCTGTCGTCGGGGAGGTCCTGACCCATGCCGAACTGCTGGGCTTCACCTTCAACGGGGTTCCCGCAGCGGCCGCTCGCCTGGCCGACGGGCCCCAAGCCGACGCCGATGCCCTGGCAGCCGCGATCGAGCCGCACCTACCGGCGTTGACCGACCGCATCATCCTTCAGGCTGACCTGACGGCAACTGCTCTGGGCCCGCTGGAGTCAGGGGTTGAACGCCGCCTGACCGAGATCGCGGACCGGGAGTCGGGCGGGGCGGCGACGGTGTTCCGGTTCTCGTCGGAATCCGTCCGCGGTGCGCTTGCCGCCGGAACTGATCCCGTCGAACTTGTGGCGTGGCTCGCCTCGGTGTCCACGACCCCGGTTCCACAAGCGCTGGCAGTGCTCATCAGCGATCAGGCCAGGGCGCTACCGACGTTGACGATCCATTCCGCAAGCACCGTCGTCACCTGCGATCCCGCCGAGGTTGACGACCTGCTGGGTGATCCCAGCGTCGCCGCGCTGGGACTGCGGCAGGTCGCCCCCGGAGTGCTCATCGGGCCGATCGCTCCCGACGAGGCGGCGCGCGCGATGCGCGCGTCTGGGCGCGCCGCCGCGCTGCCTGACGCAGCCACGGGTCCCATCACCCCCCGACACGCCTCGCCGCAGCGGCGTTCCGGCCGACCTGCGCCCGCACGCGTCGTGGAGTCGTTACGCCAGGTGGAACGCGGGGAGCCCAGCGACGCGGCGAGTCCGCCGGAGTTGCGACCGTTGGGACCTGCGCAGATCCTGGCGTCGCTGCACACCGCGGTCGCGCGCCATCAGAAGGTGTGGCTGAGCTTCGCCTCGGACGGCGGGGACCGGCTGACCCACCTCATCGAGCCGCTCCAACTCGAGTCCGGGGACGTGTGCGCGTTCGACCACACCGCAGGTGAGATCCGCACGATCCCACTGGAGCGCATCGTCGCGTCTGCAGCACTGTGACGGGCGGGTGATACTGGTCGGATGACCAGTGGCCCCCTCATCGTGCAGAGCGACAAGACGCTGCTGCTGGAAGTCGACCACGAACAGTTCGAACTGTGTCGCAACGCGATCGCCCCGTTCGCCGAACTGGAACGATCGCCGGAACACATCCACACCTACCGGATGACCGACCTCGGGCTGTGGAACGCCAGCGCCGCCGGTTTCGACGCTGAGCAGGTCGTGGACACACTCATCACGTACAGCCGGTTCCCGGTCCCCCACGCGTTGCTGGTTGATGTCGCCGACACGATGTCGCGCTACGGCCGCCTTCAGTTGCAGGTGCACCCCGCCCACGGGCTGGTCCTGTCGACGCAGGAGGGTCCCATCCTGGACGAGGTGCTGCACAGCAAGAAGATCCAACCCTTGGTCGGTGACCGGCTCGACAGCCACACCGTTCGGGTCCACCCCAGTGAACGCGGCCGCCTCAAGCAGGTTCTCGTGGCGCTGGGCTGGCCCGCCGAGGATCTCGCGGGATATGTCGACGGCGAGGCCCATGAGATCGCGTTGGCCACGGATGGTTGGACGCTGCGCTCCTACCAGCAGCAGGCCGTCGACGGGTTCCTCGCGGGTGGATCGGGTGTCGTCGTACTTCCGTGCGGATCCGGCAAGACGATCGTCGGCGCGGCCGCGATGGCCGACCTGGGTGCCACCACCCTCATCCTGGTGACGAACACCGTAGCGGCCCGGCAGTGGAAGGCGGAACTGCTGCGTCGGACGTCCCTGTCGGAAGCGGAGATCGGGGAGTACTCCGGATCCCGTAAGGAGATCCGACCCGTCACGATCGCCACTTACCAGGTCCTCACGACGAAGCGGAAAGGGTCCTACGCCCACCTGGACCTGTTCGATGCCCGGGACTGGGGTCTGATCATCTACGACGAGGTCCACCTCCTACCCGCGCCCGTCTTCCGCTTCACCGCGGACATCCAGGCCCGTCGGCGACTGGGGCTGACGGCGACGCTGATCCGCGAGGACGGTCGCGAACGGGACGTCTTCGGCCTCATCGGGCCGAAACGCTACGACGCCCCGTGGCGCGAGATCGAGGCGCAGGGCTGGATCGCGCCCGCGGACTGCACCGAGGTGCGGGTGAGCCTGTCGGAGTCCGAACGGATGGTCTACGCGGTGGCGGAGTTCGACGACCGCTACCGACTGGCAGCCCATGCCCCCGCCAAGACCCGCGTGGTGCGCCGACTGCTGGCCAAGCACGACGGCGAGCAGACACTGATCATCGGCCAGTACCTGGACCAACTCGAGGAACTCTCGGCCTCGCTCGAGGCTCCGTTGGTCACGGGCAAGACTCCCGTCAAGGAGCGCGAGCGCCTGTTCGAGGCGTTCCGCACTGGCGAGGTCACCACGCTGGTGGTGTCCAAGGTGGCCAACTTCTCTGTCGATCTGCCCGAGGCAACGGTGGCCATCCAGGTGTCCGGCACGTTCGGGTCACGGCAGGAGGAGGCCCAGCGACTCGGCCGGGTCCTGCGACCGAAGTCCGACGGGCGCACCGCACACTTCTACACGATCGTCACGCGGGAAACCGTCGACGCGGACTTCGCCGCCAAACGGCAGCGGTTTCTGGCCGAGCAGGGGTACGCCTACAACATCGTGGACGCCGACGACTTGGCGTAGATCAGTAACGCGAGGTGATCTCGGCGATGCGCGGCTTGATCTCGAACAGGTAGATGAGAGCCACGACGACACCGGCGATCCCCACGATGCCCAGCGGATCGAACACCAGGCCCGTGAGGGCCGCGATCCCCGTGAGGATCACCCACAGCGTCTTGGTCTGCCGCTGTACGGCGGGGAAGGCATCGGTGCGTTGCCGCAGACAGTCGATGAACGCCCATACCTTCAGAACCGCGAACACGATCCAGATGATGAGGGTCACGCCGACCTGGAACTCGATGAAGGACATGGCCCATCCTCTCCGATTAAGCGCGAGAGCCGCCCCAACTCGGAGCGGCTCTCACAATGTTCGTGACTGGCTCAGACGCCGACGGCCTCGCGCAGCAGCACCACAGACTTCGTGATGGACTCGCGGAGGTCGATGACGATCTCTTGGGCCTTCTCCGGGGCGGTCATGACGGCGTCCTGGATGTGGTCGAGCGTACGCACGAGCGACAGGCGGACCTCGTCAGCCGTGGGGACCTTCGGCAGGTCGGGCAACTCGACCTTGGGGAGGTCCGGCAACTCGATGGTCGGCAGTTCCAGCACGGGCAGTTCGACGGTGGCCAGGTCGAAGGCCCGAAGGTCGCTGACCTTGCCGTCGAACCACGCCCGGATGCCGGCGTCGTCGGCGATCGGTGTGGTCGCGGCAGCGGCCGTGGCCGGCTTGGACGTCGTCACCGTGGGCTTGGTGGTCGCCTTGGTCTTGGGGGCAGCCTGAGCAGCGGTCGCTGCCTTGCTGGTCGACGCCTTGCGGGGGGTGGCCTTCTTCGCGGTGGCCTTCTTGGCGGTGGTCGACTTGGTGGCCTTGGTGGCCGTCGCCTTCTTCGCAGGCGCGGGCTTGGTGGGCGCTGCCGTCGCGACCGGCTGCTTGGTCACCGCGGCCGCAGGAGCCGTGGTTGCCTTCGGAGTCGTCGCCTTGCGAGCGGTGGCCTTCTTGGCTGGCGCCGCCTTGCGTGCCGCTGCGGTGGCGGGCTTCTTGGTGGTGGTCTTCGTGGCGCGCGGCTTGGCGGGTGTGCTCACGTCGGTGCTCTCCTGATATCGGTTCGCGCGGCCGGGCATTGGGCCGCACAGGGCTTATCCACAACGGGATATGACCCTTATTGTCCTGATTACTGCCCGATAAACCAAACTCGGAGCGTGATGGCGACACGAATCACACGCCGGACTGCGCCGTCAGATCCCGGTCAGACCTGCCCGGTCTGGTAGCGGCGGGCCAACTCGGCAGTCAACTGGTCGATGACGCCGTGCACCTGGGAGCGAGTCCGCGAGACAATCTGCTCCTGTTCCTGCAGCCCCGCAACCGCCCCATGGACCTGTTCGGGGGTCATGGCGGACACATCGGAAAGACCCACATCTGCGATCAGCCGCTCCACGTACCGGCGCCGCTCCGCGAGCCGACTTGGCTCCGCCACCAAGTGGCGGGAGGACGATTCGGGACGGCCGCGGGACACCATGGCGCTGGTGAGCCGGGCCACGAGGTCCTCGTCGCTGAGCTCGCCACCGTCCCGGAGTTCCTCGGTCAGGATCTCGATCCGGCCCTGGAGCATCCGTCGGATGTACGAGAGGTCCGCTTCCTCCTGCATCGCCTGCTGCCGCCGCTCGCGCAGTTCGGGCATGGGCAACTCATCGATGCCGACCAGAAAGTCGGGCGCGAGGACCCGATCGATCCGTCGCCGGCCTCCCGGCATCGCTGTCACCACTGTGTCCACCTCCGCAGCACCGTTCAGACTAGCCACTTGCGGACCATCGGGGTACTGCAACATTCAAGCCTGCTGCTCGCGCGACCGACGACACAGGTGGAACCAACTGCGGATCCGACAGCGGAGTATGCCGTGCCGACCGAACCCCGTCGCGCCCCCCCGTGGGCAGACGACCTGCTGGACCTGGCCGCCGAAGAGGCGACCGGGCGTCTCGTCGTGGTCGTCGACGCCGGCGAAGAGGGCTGGATCCAGTTGCGGGACGGCTCGTTGTCAGCGGTGTCGGCTGCCACCCGCCGCCCCCTGTTGTCCCGACGGTTGACCGCGTTCGAAGTGATGACGTCCGACCAGGTGCGCGCGGCGATGGCCACGGTGCGCCAGACTCCCGGGGCCCACCTGTTGGACCTGCTCATCCACGACCGCTTGGTGCCCGAGGCCTTCGTGGTGGGGTATCTGCGCAACACGATGGCCGAGCAACTCGGCGCGATCATGGCGGGAGGCGCCACCGAGGTGCGGTTCGAACCGGGGCGTGTGCCCCGCGTGAATCCGCTGCTGTTGTCCGTGCATGAAGTGCTGGCCACAGCCACCGCGATCCCGCACACCTTTCCCGATGACATCGCCGACTTGGTGCTGCGCGCCACCACCGGTTCACCGCCGGAGCTTGCGCCCATCATGCGCTCGGTGCTGGCGGCTGCGGATGGCCGTCGGCGCCCTGTCGATGTCGCGGACGCGTGTGGCCTGACGGCCGCGGAGACGATCCAGGTGATCAACGAACTGAGCCGGAAGAAGTTGGCGGAGTTGGTCGCAGGCACCGAACACAGCAGTTGGGGCGAGGCCGGCGTCCTGTCCCTCGGGCCCCCCGCGGGGCCGGCGATGGACGTTCCGTTGCCGCGCACCCACACGTCGCCGGACCCGGAATCGACCAGGCCCGCCGGCCCTGTCGCCTACCCCGCGACCCCGGCCGCGTCGGCAGTCCCGAAGGCACCAGCGGCGGCGGCACCTCCGGTCATCACCCCGTTCGCCCCCGCGCCGGTCGAGCCGGAACCGGAACCGCCGGCGCGCACCCGCTCGGTGCCCGAAGATCGCCGCGAGGCGTTGTCAGCCTTGAAGAGCCTCACTGAGGCAGTCGCCGCTGACGCTGAGCCGCCCGTACCGCACGTTCCCGCCGTCAAGGAACCCCAGTCCGAGGTCACCACGACATCGCCGCGGGTGTGGGCGAACCGCCCCACCCGACCCGCGAATCCCATGGAGTCCGGCGAGGTCCTGCGGGAATTGAAGTCACTCGGCGACTGAGGGCGAACGTCGCTAGCTGGGTCACACCACGATCGGTTCCTGCGTGGCATCGACCCCGCCCGCCAGGACCGGCACCGTCGGGTCAGTCCGATTCTTGACGACGGCCAGGGCGATGGGACCCCACTCGTGGTGCTGCACTGCGGTGCCGACCCAACCGACCTGACGACCAGCGACCTCGACAGGCGCGCCGTGGACGGGGAGCTGCTCGGCTGACCCGTCGAGATGCAGCAGGACCAGTCGGCGCGGCGGCCGCCCCATGTTGTGGGTACGCGCCACCGCCTCTTGACCCCGGTAGCACCCCTTGGCCAGATGCACAGCAGGGCCGATCCACCCCAACTCGTGCGGCAGCGAGCGGGAGTCGGTGTCCGCCCCCAGCCGGGGGACCCCAGCGGCCACCCGCAACGCCTCCCACGCCCACGTGCCCGCCAGGTGGGGCGCAGCGGCCAACGCCGCGGCCAGATCCCCGCGGCCCACGATGTGCTCGACGGCTGGGAACACGGCGGGACGCGCCGGGACGTACTTGGAGGCGTCACCACCGCGATCTTCACCGGCGGGAGTGACGCCGGATCCGGCGAACTCCGCCGGGGCGGACCAGGCGGCCACCTCGCCCATGACGGCGATCGCCGCCATGGTTCCGATGACTGCGTAGTTCGCCGTCACGTCTGCGACCACGACACGCAACATGAACTGCATCGACCTCAGGTACGCGACCACGTCCGCTGCGGTGCCGGGTTCCACCGTCAGCCAGGTCACCGCGCCGTCATCAACGACATGCAGTTCGTGTTCGACGCGACCGTTGGGGTCCAGGATCAACGCCAGCCGCGATTCCCCAGGCGCCAGATCACGCAGGGCGGCGGTCGTCAGGTCGTGCAACCACGACAGTCGATCGGGACCGGAGACCGTGACCACCCCCCGGTGGGACAGGTCGACCAGCGCCGTACCGGCGATCAGGTGCCGCTGCTCGCGCAGTGGGTCGCCGTAGTGCCACGGGACCCCCTGATCACGGGAGTCGGGCGGCGCGGGCACCGGGTCAGTCGTCATGGGACGAGTCTGCCTCGTGTCGGCAGGTGGCGCAGACCCCGTACACCGCCGCGTGGGTGGCATCGATGTGGAAACCCGTCGCGGCAGACACCGTCCGCGCAAACGGGTGCGCCGCGGCAGCGGGCACACTCACCACCACGCCGCAGTGCAAGCAGGACAGGTGGATGTGCGGGTCGCTGTCGGCCAGGTGGTAGGCGGGCGCGCCCGAGCCGATATGGGCATGGGTGATGACACCCAACTCCTGCAGGACCGTCAGGTTGCGATACACCGTCGACAGGCTGAGTCCCGGATCCGCCCGGACGAGGTGGGCGTGGATGGAGTCGGCTGTCGGGTGCGCCAGCTCGTGAACGGCACGCAGCACTGCTTCGCGCTGGGGCGTGATGCGATGACCACCCGCGCGCAACCGCGTGCGCCAGGCGTCCTCGGTCACTGTTCGGCGGAGGCCGGAACGTCCGCGATCTGGCGCTTGAGCCGAGCCGCCAGATGGTTCTGCAGATCGTGTCCCACCGCCGCCATGTCGAACGTCCACAACAGGTCGCCGTCGACGAGTCCGTAGAGTCGGTGACCGGCGGTGTAGGGCTTGGCGGCCTCGGCGCGGGCCACGACGTCAGTGCGCAACTCCATCTTGGCGCCGGTGATCGTGTCCTGCTCCAGCCCCGTCACCTCGACCCGGCCCTCCCAGATCTCGGAGTATCCGGTGGGGTGAGTCAGAAGGAGTTCGAGGGATCGATCGGGGTAGGGACGCAGGAATCCGGACTCGGTGGCGGTGGGGCGCACCCGGTTGCCTTCCCCGTCCAACAGCCAGGAGCGCGACCAGTAGGTGAGGAACGGCCGACCGTCGCACGAGAACTGGACCTCCTGACCGAATTGGAAGTCCTCGATCGAGGGGTACTGCCCGGTGCCGACACCGACCCACTGCCCAATCAGCCACGAGACGGGAAGCACCTCGGGCGGCAGGGCGGTCAGTTCTGCCCCTTGAACAACTGCAGCAGCACGTACACGGAGAACCAGACGATGGCCACCGAGGCGACCACCAGGAGAGCTTCGAAGAACAGGATCACGACTCCACGATACAAGTGCCGCCGCACCCGTGTGCGTCACAAGGTCGGGGCGCCTGAGTTCCGAGGCTAGGGTGCAGGGATGAATCGCTCGATGGTCATCAAAGCGACGTGTGGGGCGGACGCTCCCGAACGCTGTTCGCAGGCGTTCACCGTGGCCGCCGCGGCAGCATCCGCGGGAGTGCCGACGTCGCTGTGGCTCACCGGCGAAGCCGTGTGGTTGGCGCTGCCCGGCAAGGCCGAGGCATTCGAACTGGACCATGCTCCTGACCTGGCCGAACTGCGGGACCTGCTGGTTCAGGACGCTCAGGTGACGGTGTGCACGCAGTGTGCGGCTCGGCGCGGAATCACCGACGCCGACCTGGTGGCGGGTATACGCATCGCCGGCGCGACGTCCTTCGTCGCCGAGGCTCTGGCAGAGGGCGCGCAGGCACTCGTGTACTGACGCGACCGCCGGCTCAGACCTGGAACTCAGCGGGATAACTGGCGCCTGTTGCTGCCAGGTGTGGCCGATAAGGCCCAGGTCTGCGGTCCCCCGCGGTCAGCCGCGGCTGCACTGGGACCAGAGGCCCCGGTCGCGACTACGGGCGCGCTTCTCGGCGCGCTCCAGGTACGGCTGGTAGCGCGTGTTCGGCCAGATCGACAACTCCCGGCCGAAGCCCTTGCCGACCAGGGTGCCCGCCACAAACCGGCCGGACTCGGTCCAGACGTCGAGCAGGTCGCGGCCGAAGCGGTCCCTGCGCTCCCGCTGGTAGGCGAGGGTGACCACGGTGCCGTCGATCATCGAGCGGAGTTTGCGGGTGGCCTGACGGCCGTAGCACTCCACCGGAGCGTCCGGTCGTTTGGTCTCCGGGGTGTCGACGCCGATGATGCGCACCGGCACTGTGCCTCGTTTGCGCGAACTGATGCCGAACGTGTCACCGTCGGACACGTACACGACCCGGGCGCGGAACGAGTCCTGCGGCGATGGTGCGGGCGGGGCTCCCGCCTGCGCTGCCGGGGCGCCGACCAGCACGGCTGCCGCGAGGACCCCCGCGAGCATCGTCCGAAACCTCAGGAAGTGGCGGGGGCTCGGCGCGACTTGATGCGCTGGACCAACAGGTAGATCTCACAGCCGAGGCAGAAGTTGAACGCCGCGTTCAGGAAGGCGGCCGCCAGTGCCAGGGCGGTCGCGATCTGGGCGACCGGCACCGCACTGAGCGCGAGGGCCACGATCGCGACCAGGACGAACGCCAGCCCCACCTGCTGCGCGAACCGCGGGGGTGCCTCGTCCTCCAGCGCATCGGGCGGACCCAGCCGTGGCGCGACGTACGAGCGGTAGAGCATCCCGTAGGGCTGCGCCTTGAGCCCGAACAGTGCCGCAGCCCCGAACACGATCGCCTGGGCGACCAGCAGCACGACCGCGATCACCGAAGGGATCGTGATCAGCGCGACGGCCAGCACCACGACGGTGATGGCCGCGCCGAAGCGGGGACCGCGGGGATCGACCATGACGCGGGGAGCGGCCTCGGCGGCTTCGTCACCGTCAGCGGTGGCCTCGGCCTGCTCCGTCGCTTGAGCCAGATCGGGCTCGTCGAGTTCGACCTCGTCGGTCACGACCTCGTCGGACTCGACCACCTCAAGGTCGCTGTTCCCGTCGACAGCCACGTCGATGTCCCCGTCCGCCACGTCGACGATCTCAGTCGTGGTGCTGTCGTTGCGCTTGCTCATCGTGATCCTCCGGTACCCACAGTTACACGACCTGGCCGAGTGCGGCTACTACTTCCGACCGGCGTGGCAATCCGGTCGCACGCTTGTGGATCGCTCCGGACGCGTCCAGCAGCAGCACGGTGGGGGTGCGCCGGACGTCCAGGTGGCGCACGAGATCCAGATGGTTTTCGGCGTCGATCTCGACGTGGGAAACCCCGGGGAGGTCCTTGGTGACGTCCTGGAGGAGCAGGCGGGTTGCCCGGCAGGGTTGGCAGAACGCCGACGAGAACTGCACGAACGTGGCCTTGTCACCGAGGGGGGCGCCGAGTTGGGCCGCCGTCATGACTTCACCGCCGTGATGGGCGCGGTCCGGAGTGTCGACATGGGCCTCGGGCTCGTCGTCCCCGACGGGAGTGGGCATGTCCTTCATCTTGCCGTCGGTCGCACGGCGCCACAGTCCGAACGCGCTGGCAAGGACCAGAACGGTGACCAGGATCCAGACACCTGTCACAACACACTCCAGACGCGGCGGGGGGATGTCGGGGCGACATCACAGCGGTATCACTCAGTGTCATGGCCAACGCCGTAGTGACACAACCGATTCCCGGTCACAACGCGTGACATCCGTCGCACCGATAGCCTGCGAGCGTGCCCGACGACACCGGCCTGCTGTCCCGCATGACCAGCAAGCTCAGTAGCGGAGTTGCACTGCGCCGCGCCACCCGTGTCGCCGTCGTCGTCCCCCCGACCCTGTTGCTGTTCCTGAGCATCCCGTACACGCGCGGTTCGGCCCTCTTCGGAGTCTTCGGCGCGCTGGCGCTGCTGCTGTTCGCGGACTTCGGCGGACCGATGCGCGACCGGGCCATCGCCTACGCAGCCACCACGGCGGCTGGGATACCCCTCCTCATGATCGGAATCACCTGGGGTCAGCCCCCCCTCATCGGAGCACTGATCATGTTCCTGGTGGCCGTCACCGTGGGCCTCGCCGGAGTGCTCCGCGGCATGATTGCGTCCGCGCAGACCGTCCTGCTGCTCGTGACGGTCCTGGCGGTCACGAGCGCGGCACCTGGCAGCCAGCTCCCCGCGTTGACGACGTGGACGATCGGCGGACTGATCGCACTGGTCGCCGCGCTGGTGCTGTGGCCGGCGCGACCGTCGCGGTCGCTGCTGCAGCAGTTGAGTGTCCTGTATGCGCAGGTAGCCACCACGGTGCGCACCCGGTGGGCTGATCCGGACCGCGCTGCGTACGAGTCGGCTCTGGCCGAGTTCGACAAGAATCTGGCTGGGTTGCGCGGCTCGTTCGAGGGCAACCTGATGCGCCCCGCCGGGCTCACGGACACGGACCGATCGATCGCCCAGTTGGTGGACCTCCTGAGCCGGCTGCGGGGGTACCAGAAATGGGTGGATGTCCTGCCCGAGAACCGCGAGCAGTACCCCGAACTGGACCGCGCCAACCGTCAGTTCGCCACGGTCGTGGCCGACGAACTCGACCTGATCTCCATCGAATTGGGCCATGGCGGTCGAAGTGAGGTGGATCCGAACCGGATCCGGGTGGCGCGCGACGAGCATCTGACGGCACTCACGGAGTGGGTCCAACAGCACCGGGGGCAACTGCCAGGTCCCGAGTTGCGCCGCCACCTGGACGATCTGTTCCCCCTGCGCGTGGCGTCGATCAGTACCGAACTTGCCAGTGCCAGTGCCGCGGGTAACACCCACTTCTACGACAGCAGCCTCGCTACCGAGTTGGCGCCTCCGCGTCAGGAGCCCTGGCAACGGTTCGCCCAGAATCTGAGTTTCGACTCGCCGTGGTTCCGCAACGCCCTGCGCTCGGCGATCGCGCTGTCGATCAGTGTCCTGATCGCCAAGGATCTCGGACTCCAGCATTCGTTCTGGATCGTCCTGGGAACATTGACCGCACTGCGCTTCGACGCCCTGGGAACCGGTCGAACCGCCTTTCAGGCACTTGCCGGTACCGCGGCCGGGGTCGGCGCGGGCGCCGCGCTCATCTTGGCCGTCGGCGACAACCAGGCGGTGTGGTGGGCACTGTTGCCCGTGGTGCTGCTGGTGACCGGGTACACGCCGGGGACGTTCTCGCTGGCAGTGGGGCAGGCGGGGTTCAGCGTGACCGTGATCGTGTTGTTCTCACTGTTCGCGCCCGCCACCTTGGAGACCGCCGAGTTGCGTCTGATCGATGTCGTCATCGGGTTGGCCGTCAGCCTGGCCGTGAGTCTGTTGATGTGGCCACGTGGCGTCGTCGCGACGCTGCGCGCCCGCATGACGACCGCCATGAGTGCTGCCACAGATCACCTCATGATGTCCATCGACTACATCGCCGGCGGTGCCGTCGACAGGGAACTGCTCACGATGTTCGCCCATCGCTCTGCCCTGGCCATGGATCAGGCCGCCGAGGCCTACGACCTATCGGTGGCGCAGCGGCCACCGAAGTCCGTGCCTGTGGGCAAGTGGTACCGCGTCGCGATCGCCGCCCGACATGTGGATGTGTCGGCCAATCTGCTTCCTGGAGTCGCCCAGACCGTGCTGTCCCGCGGCGGCACCCGTCCGATCCCGCTGTCCCTCACCGGACCCGTGCTGGCGACCGCCCATGACGTCCGCCGCCATCTGCGCCAAGTGGTCGAGGCGTGGCGGTCCGAGTCGCCGAGTCTGCAGACCGCGGACATCGACCCCTCCCCCACTCCCACGGGCAGTCTCACTGACGCGGTGACGTCGAGCGAATCAGTGACGAAGTTGCGGGCGGCGATCGACGCCTGGCTGGAGGAGCCGTCGGACTGGACCGGTGTCGGAGCCGATCCGACCCCCGCTCTGGTCGTGTGGACCGCCGACTGGAACGCCTTCATCAGTTGGAATGCCGAGGTGCTGCAGCGGACGCTGAGCGGGGCCGACGCTCCTCACAACGCCGTTACCGCTGTTCCGCCCACCGGCTGATCTCACGGACGACCTCAGCAGGGATTGCCGCTTCCGCGTGGCCGAAGGGCCGCAGCCACAACTCGCCGGAGTCGCGGACCCCCCGCTCGGAGGCACCGGTGGTGACGGCCTGCCGCAGCGCCTGCGGATGGTCCTGCGGGAAGAACCCGTCCTGGGTCCCGTGCACCACCAGGAACGGCAGGGGCGCGATCCGACGCGCCGCCTGTTCGGGTGACTCCGGCCACGGTTGCGGCCAAGGCGGGGGGATCACCCGCGTGCCCATGACCCGGCTGACCACTTGACGTCCCAGCGGGTTCTCGACCCCGAAGTGAAGTCGGCGCATGATCGGCGTGCCGCGGTAGTTCCAGAACGCGGGTCCGCTGACCGCAACTGCCGCGTCGACGTCGCCGATCAGGCCGGCATGGCGCACCACGATCGAGGCGCCCATCGAGAACCCGACCGTCACGACGCGCTCGAACCCCAGCGTTCGGGCCCATCCCACCGCGGCCGCCACGTCGAGGATCTCCTTGTCACCCAACGTGCACAGACCCTGGCTCGAGCCGTGCCCGCGCAGTTCGACCGCCACCACTGGGTGGGTCTTCGTCAGGATCCGCTGCACCGCCAGGTTGGGCTGCTTGGTGATGCTCGCGTTGAAGCCGTGCACCATGACGACAGCCGTTGCAGAGGTACCCGACCCCTGCCGGGGAGCGAACCCCGCGTGCAACCGCACCCCATCGCGGGTCAGCAGAGTGCGCTCCACCAGGAAATCTGTTCGGGCTGTGGCGCTCACGGTGGGATATTCTCGCAGGACGGCACTTGAGAGGTTCAGATGCGACTGCTCCTCCTGACGTCACAGTCAGGCCCCGCGGCCAATGTGCTCCCGGCTGTCGAGTTGCTGACCCATACCCTGCGCGTGCTGCCAGCCGAGGGGTCGGCGCTGCTGGACGCTCCCCCGCATGACGCGATCCTCGTCGATGGCCGCCTGTCCCTGCCGCAGGCCCGGTCGCTGACTCGGCTGATCCGGGCCACGGGAGTCGATGCCCCCGTCCTGCTCGTTGTGACCGAAGGCGGCCTGGCCGCCGTTCAATTCGACTGGGGGATGGACGACATCCTCGTCGACAACGCGGGCCCGGCCGAGGTCGAGGCTCGGCTGCGACTCACTCTGAGCAAGGTGCACACGAACTCCGGGACCGAGGAGTCCGATCCGCCCGATCGCATCCGGCGGGGCGCACTCGTCATCGACGAATCCTCCTACACGGCCTCGTTGGCCGACCAGCAACTCGATCTGACCTTCAAGGAGTTCGAACTGCTGCGCTACTTGGCCACCCACGCCGGTCGGGTGTTCACCCGGGCCCAACTCCTGCAGGAGGTATGGGGCTACGACTACTACGGCGGCACGCGCACGGTCGACGTCCACGTCCGGCGGCTGCGGGCCAAGATGGGCCTGGAGTACGAAGCCCTCATCGGCACTGTCCGCAACGTCGGATACCGGTTCGTGGAGGACGCGGTTCCCGACACCACCGCCAGCGCCACTCCGCCCACATGATCGCGCGGACCGACGCCCTGTCACCGGAGCAGCGCGTTGCGGTCGAAGGCTTGGTCGCCACCGAGGAGCGACGCACCGGCCGCCATCCGTTGGACGAGGTGAACCGGCTGGCCCTTGCTGGAATGGACACCCCGCCACGCCAGCACTGGCTCTTGTGGGACGCCGGTGACCCCGCGGACGCACAACGGTTGCTGGCGTACGCGGTGGCCGCCAATGGTGTCGCAGAGGTGGCAGCCCGTGACTGGGAGGCTGCACTGACGCTGCTCGATGTCGTCCGCGCCGACGGCGCAGCTGACGCTTTGTGGGCGCACGGGGAGCATTCCGCGGCCCACCTTGCGGCTGTCCGTCAGCAACTGCCATGCCTGCGCGAGCTGGCCCTGTTCGCTCGACCGCTGACCCCCGCGTCGGAACTGCCCGCACTGCCAGCCGGTGTCTCGGTGGCGCACTTCGAACCGACGCGGGACACCGATGATTGGCTGACGCTCAATCAGGCCGCATTCGTCGACCTGCCCGACCAGGCGTCCTGGACACGCGCCGATCTCGACCTGCGGCTGAACAGCCCGTGGTTCGACCAGGGGGGATTGTTGGTGGCCCGTGCCGCCGACGGCTCCCTTGCTGGATTCCACTGGACCAAAATCGACCCTGCGACGCCATCGGTCGGCGAAGTGTTCGTGATCGCTGTCGCGGAATCGTGGCGCGGCAGCGGGCTGGCGAAGGCACTCCTCGAGCGAGGACTCGCGTACCTGCACTCCCACGGCGCCCAGCAGGTGCAGTTGTACGTCGATCGATCCAACACGCGCGCTGTCACGCTGTACGAGCGATCCGGATTCACCTTGGTGGACACCGACCGCCAATACGGGATCACGTGAGCCGCGCCGTCAGGACACGATGTCCTTCCGGTCGAACCGCAGGAAGGCCACGAGCACCAGTACCGCGAACGCCACCAGCGAGTAGGTCGCACCTCGCGCCATGTCGCTCCATTCGATGTCGACCTGCAGCGCCCCGATCCAGGCGTTCGTGTACTCGGTCGGCAACCACTGCCGCAGGTCGCCGAGGGCCTCGATCGCGTCGAGGATGCTGCTGACGATCACCAGGATCAGGGCCGTTCCCACGGCCGCCAGTGGGACGTCGGTCGACACCGTCATCAGGAATGCGATTCCGGCGGTGAAGAGCAGCGACACGAAGAAGTATCCGGCGATCACGCCCACCCGCACCGCAGCATCGACTCCGTCGTAACTGCCGCCTGCGGGGCTCTGCAATGGGCCGGAGCCGAACGCGACCAGACCGACCAGATACGAGGTCCCCACCAGCAGCACGATGCCCCCGGCGGTTGAGATGAGACCGACCATGAGTTTCTGCCACAGCAAGCGACGCCGCGGTACGGGGGCTGCCAACAGGTAGCGCAGGGTGGCCCACTGCGCCTCGCTGGCCACGGTGTCACCCAGAAAGATCGCGGTGACGAGGACCAGCAGGAAGCTGGTGGCGAAGAACAGCATCGTGACCGCGAAGTTCCATGCCCCGCCGGTGGCCAGCCCCACCAGGTCGAGGCTTCCGCCGCCGAATCGGCGCCCACCGCCACCGGAATCGGCAGAAGGCCCAAACTTGACGGCCGCCACGACGATGAGCGGCAGCAGCACCAGCAGCGCATACGTCACCAGTGTCCGGCGCCGCCGGAACTGCCGGACCAGTTCCACCCGCAGCGGCAGCGTCGCCCGACCTCGCA
>CAZCRC010000003.1:0-32662 GCA_964500995.1 uncultured Actinomycetes bacterium | reverse complement strand
AGCCGCTCCTCCACGGTCCCGGTGCGCAGCAGCTCGATCAGTTGCGGCTCGGCTGCCGAGGCTCCGATCAGCCCCAAGGCACGCGCCAGGTTGCTGCGCAGTTTCGGGTCCGGGTAGGCGCGTGCCGACTCCGCGGCCAACGCCGCCAGGCACTGCGGGAGTGCCCAGGGCGCAGCGAGACGTTCCACGATGCGTTCCCACGCCATCAGCCGGTTGCGCAACGCCTCGATCAGAGCCGCGGCTGACTGCGATGAACCAACAATCGCCAGGGATCGCGCCCCCACCAGTCGAACGTCCGGGTCCTTGTCGGTCATTGCGGCGCCAGCTGCAGTCACTCCAACGGGGTCGCGGAACATGTTGAGCAGCAGAACTGCCGTACCCCGTTGCACGGGTCGCCGCGATCGCAGCCGCCGCTGTAGATCGGCCGCGAACGCGGGATACCCGGGAAGATCCCTCAGGTGGTCCGGATCGAACGGTTGGCGCATCAGAACCGCGACCAGATCGGTCTGCGCCCCAGGGTGGCGGGTGGCCTCGACCAGCACCTTGTCCTGCTCCTGCGGCTCCCCGCCGATGCCCGCTGCGAACCGGGTCCGGCGGCGCGTCTTGTCCGCCTCGCGCCGATCTCTGCGGAACTTGCGCACCGCCACCATGATGATCAGAACCGCGATCACGGCGACCGTCGCCCCGACGACGACAAGGATCTCCGCGGCGGTCACGCTCACCTCCGGCCTCGGGCTCACTGCGCATCACGGCACCCCCGAGCAATACCGTCATCCTGTCGAAGAAGGAGGGCCGCCGCAGGTGAACGAACTCGACCGCATCTGGGGGCGGTACGACTGGAAGCGCCGTGTCGCGCGAACGCTCAATCGCCGTTGAGGCGGTGGTACAGCCCCTTCACCGCGCGATGGGCGTGCCGGAAGTCGTCGAACAGTTCCGCGTACACGCGCACTTCGCGTGGATCGGGCTCGAAGACGCCGGCGACCGGGACCAACCGAGCAGCTTCGTGCAGCGTCAGTTCCCCCAGGCAGACCCGTGCCCACAGCGCCACCCCACGCAGTTGGGCGTGGAGCGGGTCGGCAACCTGCTCCATGCGCACGTTCAGGGTCGACGCGAGGATCCCGCACCACAGGTCGGATTGCGCACCACCGCCGAGCACCCGAACGCGGGGCGGGGTGAGTCCCAAGAACTTCGCGTAGTACCCGTACAGCCAGCGGACGTTGAGGGCGACCCCCTCCAGGACCGAGCGCACCAGCATTGCGCGATCAGTGCGCAGCGACAGATTCAGCCACGACCCGCGCAGGTCCTTGTCCTCGACGGGACTGCGCTCGCCCGCGAGCCAGGGAGTGAACAACACCCCCTCGCTTCCCGCCGGCACCGTGGCGGCGAGTTCGGTCAAAGCGCGGAATGACGGCTGCGCGGCGGTCGGCGCAGCTCCGTGCGCACCGATTCCGCTGCCTCCCCCGACCAATCCGTCGGCCGGCGAGATGATCTGTTCGCGCAGCCACGCGAACGCCGCCCCACCCGTCTCGATGTTGTTGCCGACGACCGGGAACTCCGGATCCAACCCCGGCAACGTGGCGATCGAGTGGAAGATGTCGGTCTTCTTGAACGGCACCCGCGCCGACAGCCACGCGGTCGTGGAGATCGCCAGGTGCGTCCCATACGGTTCGACGGCCCCGCTGCCCACGATCGCGGAATGGAGGTCGGGGATGCCGGTGATGACCGGCACGCCCGGGAGCAACCCGAGTTCTTCGGCGATGCCCGGCTGGAGCGTCCCCTGGACCGACCCGGTCGGCACCAACTCGGGCAGTAGGTCGGGGTTGCGACGTGCTCGACTCACGAGTTCCTCGGCATACCCCAGGGGCGCGCCTGGGCGGTTGTCGGTCAACCAGGACAGGATCATGGAGGCCGGAGTCGCAACCGCCCGCCCGGTCAACCGGTAGGCCAGGTAGTCCACCGGCTCCAACAGCAGGGCACATTGCCGCCCGACGTCCAGCAACTCATGCTGCAGGAGCATGGAGTGACCAGTGGGATCGGCGCCGCTGGGACTCGGCGCACCACCGGTCAGCCGCACCCAGGGCAGTGCCTTGTGCGGTGCCACGCCACCGACGTTGAGCGGGCCACCGATGATCCCGCGCGCGTGTTTGGCAGCACGCGTATCGGCCCACAGCAGCACCGGCCCGACCGGTTCCCCATCGACCCCGACCGGCACGGTGGAGCCCCATTGGCCCGTGATCCCGATGGCATGCAGCGCCGCCGGGTCAGCATTGGCCTGGGACAGCGCCGTTGCCACCGCCGCGGACAACGCATGGGACCACTCCGACGCATCCTGCGTGGCGGTGCCATCACGCCCGATGTCCACGGACACCGGCGTGAATCCGGTTCCCCGCACGTCGCCAGCCATGCCCACAACAGCGGCTTTGGGGCCGCCGTTGCCGAGGTCGATCGCGAGGATCCAGTCGGCCACAGTCACACGCCTTCAGGGGCGACTTCGTGCATGGCGTCCAGTACTCCCGACATCAACTGGTTCAACGTCTGGTTACCTGAGGGCGTCCCACCGAAGCCGTACATCGCCCCCGACTCCGCGGGAGTGCCCACATTCGCCCGGGCGTACTCGACGGACTCCGCCAGCGCCGCGACGAACGACTGCGCCACCCCGTCACGGGTGTTCGGCCGCGTCACACAGAAGTGCAGCGCCGGCGGTGACTGCAGCGAGTTGAGCCGCCATCCCAGCGCCTTGAGGTGGTCGTTGACCAGGTAGATGTCGATGTCCGGGTCGCTGGCCTGGAAGGCGATCAGCCACAGCGGATCGCCCATGACCTCGACCCCGTCGATGTCATCGACGCCGGCCCGGATGATGTCCGCGGCACCCATGATGCGGCGGGCTGACTCCCGGTACTCGTCGGCGCCGGTCGTGATCAAAGCGGCCCACGTCGACGCGATCAGCCCACCGCTGCGCGAGCCGGCCAGACCCGGCGACAAATACAGCCCACCGGGCCAGTCGGGGTAAGTGAAGTACTGGTACTTGCGCAGATCCTTGCTGCGGTACAGCAAAGTCGAGGTGCCCTTGAGCGCGTAGCCGTACTTGTGGGTATCGGCACTGATGGACGTCACTCCCGGCACTCGGAAGTCCCACAGCGGAACGTCGTAACCGACCTGCTCTACCCACGGCAGCAGGAAGCCGCCCAGGCAGCCGTCCACATGCAGCCCGACCCCGCGCGAGAGTGCGAGTTCGGACAGTGCCTCAATCGGGTCGATGACGCCGTGCGGGTAGTTGACCGCTGATCCGACGACGGCGATCGTCTGATCATCGACCAGTTCGGCCATCGCGGCGACGTCGGCCCGATAGTCACTGGTGACGCCGGCGTGACGCACCTCGATGTCCATCCAGTGCGCGCCCTTATCCAACGCGACATGGGCGGTGGTGGGCATCACGATGTTGGGCCGGGTCACGCCGCGTTCCGCCTTGGCCTGCTCCTTGTACGAGAACACGGCCGTCACCAGACTCTCCGACCCGCCGCTGGTCACCACACCGGACGCTCCCCACCCGGCCTCGGCACCATGCACCATGTCGAGCGCCATCGCGATGATCTCGCCCTCGAACTTGGTGGCGCTGGGGTACATGTCCCGCTGCAGCACGTTCGCGTGGGAGAACTCCGCGAACACCTCGGCCAGGTACCGGTAGTGATCGTGATCGCCGCTGTACAGGCTTCCGGAGACCTTGCCCTCGTCGCCGATCTCATCCTCGTGGCCCGCCATCCGCCGGATCTCCGCCAGCACGGCTGCGCGGTCGGCCGGCTTGTCCGGGATGGCGCGGTAGTTCGTTCCGTCGTGGCGGTAGGGCCAGAACCCGTCGATGAATGCGTCGTTCTCAGTCACCCGGCCATCCTCTCACCGGGGCCACGAGACGAACAGGGCCGTTCGTCAGTCGTCCATGCCTTTGGCGCGGCGGCCGACGGCCCGTTGTGCTTCGCGCTTGGCCTCACGTTCAGCGATCGCGTGGCGTTTGTCGGCGGCGCGACGGCCGTGCGCCAAGGCCAGTTCGACCTTCGCGTAGCCATCGGAGAAATACAGGGACAGCGGGATCAGCGTGGCGCCGGACTCCTTGGTCTTGCCGATGAGTTTGACGATCTCGTGGTGGTGCAGCAGAAGCTTGCGGGTCCGCCGTGGTTCGTGATTCGTCCACGTGCCGTGCTCGTACTCGGGGATATGCACCCCGTAGAGCCACACCTCGCCGTCCTTGATCGACGCGAATCCGTCGACGATGCTCGCCTTGCCCGCCCGCAGGGATTTGACCTCAGTACCGGTCAGCACGATCCCGCATTCGTAGGTCGCGTCGATGCTGTAGTCGTGGCGCGCCTTGCGGTTGGCCGCGATGAGTTTGCGACCCTTCTCCTTGGCCATGGGTGCAGTGTGTCAGACGCAGACCTGGACCTTGGGGCCCTGACCGAACCACCCCTTGGGGCTGTACGGCATGCCGTTGACCCGCGCCTCGAAGTGCAGGTGAGGCCCGGTCGACAGTCCGGTGGTGCCGACGTAGCCGATAACCTGCCCCCGCTTGACCTGATCGCCGACTCCCACGGCGTAGCTGGTCTGGTGGGCATAACTGCTGGTCAACCCGTTCCCGTGCGCGATCGTGGTGAAGTTGCCGTAGCCGCCGTTCCAGCCGGCCTGGATGACCGTGCCGTTCTCGACTGCATGGATCGGCGTGCCTGAGGGAGCACTGATGTCGGCTCCCGCATGGCAGCGGGTGTAGTGCAGGATCGGATGGAACCGCCAGCCGGCATCGGAGCCGATCGCGTAGCCCGGCAGCGGGAAGTACCACTGCGTACCGCTGTCGATCGCGTTCACGTCACCGTTCGTCTTCACGCCGGTGGACTGCTCCAACCGCGCCGCGGCCTCGGCGATCTCCTGCTGGATGCGCTCCTGCTCCTCGGCGAGTTCCTGGTACTGCTTCTTGACGTCGGCACGGCCCTGTTGCGCGGTGGCCAGCGCCGCTTCCTCTTGCGCGATCAGTCCGTCGACGATCTCTTTGGCGGCCCTGGCTCCCTCGGCGGCCTCCTGCGCCTCGCGAAGGCGAGCCTCGGCGGCCTCCTTCTTCTCCTGGGCCACTTCACGCAACGCGGTCAGCCGCTGTTCGGTGTAGGCCATGTCGGCCCGGTTGCTGCTCATCTCGTCGAGCTGGGCATTGTTCGACGCGCTCACCGTCCGGATGGCCTGCAGCCGTTCGGTGAAGTCCGACGGGTTCTGTGCGTCGAGCACCATCTCCACCTCGGCGAACGGACCCATCTGGTAGGCCTGCCGCGCGAAGTCGCCCACGTTGCTCTCGAGTTCTGCCAGCCGCGCCTCGAGTTGCGCCAACCGGCGCTCGGCGACCAGAACCTCTTGGGTGGCTTGGTCCAACTCCTGAGTGGCCACCTGATCCGCAGCGTCGGTGCGCTCCTGTTCGAGCAGCGCCGCCTCGAGGTTCGCCTGGGCGGCGGGCAACTTCTCGCGGGCGTCGATGACGTCCTTGGTGGCGTGGGCGACCTTCTTGTTGAAGGCCAGCACCTCCTCGTGCGCGTCGTCGAGCTGGGAGTCGATCTTGTCTTTCTTCTCCTCGAGATCTCCCGCGACCGCACCCCCGGGCAGTACGAGCCCCAGCGCCAGCGCGGAACCGGTCAGCAACGCCACCGCGCCCCGGCGACGCCGCGTCAGATGCCGCTTCGTGGACTGCATGGCAACTTCCCGTGAGGACCCCAAGTTGCGTTGTGCATCGGCACATCCGTCTGTCATCTAAACCCCAACCACCCGGGGTCGATCACACCTTCAAGTACCGCCGCAAGGTGAGGAGCGCCGCGATTGCCGCCAGCCCCACGCCCATGAGCACCAGGACTCCGGAGTAGAGCCATACCGACTCCCAGCCCACAAAGGGCGTGAACTGGAAGTTCGGTGCCAAGAAGCGATCGACCAACGCCATCTTGACCCCGACGATCGCAGCAACCGCGAGCGACGCGCCGATAAGTGCGGCAATGACCGATTCGAGGAGAAATGGGAGCTGGATGTAGAACTTCGAGGCCCCCACCAGGCGCATGATTCCGGTTTCGCGCCGTCGGCTGTACGCCGCCAACCTCATCGTGTTGCCGACCAACAGGACGGTGACGACCAGCATGGCGATTGCAATGGCCAGCGAGATCATCTGAAGGCCATCAAGGAGTCGGAAGAGCTTGTCCAGGACTTGTTTCTGGTCGTCCACCCGTTCGATGCCGGCTCGTCCGGTGAAGGCGCTCGTGATCACCGAGTACTGATCCGGGTCCGACAGCTTGACCCGGAAACTCTCGCCCAGGTCCTCCGGGGTCGCGCTGTCGGCGATCGGCGACCCCTGGAACTGCTCCTGGAACCGATCGAACGCCTGCTGCGCGGTTTCGAACTCGACCAACTCGACCAGGGGTCGCATGGATTCGAGGTCCGCAGCGATCGCCGCCTTCTCCGCCTCGCTGGCGGGGCCGCTGCACGAGGCCTCCTGGGAGTTCTTGGTGCACAGGAAGATGGACACCTCGACCTTGTCGAACCAGAATCCCTTCATCTGCGAGACCTGCTGGCGCACGAGCAGACCGGCACCGAACAGCGCCAGAGAGACCGCGATCGTGATGATCAGCGCGATGGTCATGGTCAGGTTGCGGCGCAACCCCTGCCACACCTCACTGGCGACGAATCGGGCCCTCACTGCGTCTCCTCGCTACTGCTCAGCTGCGTCACGGCATCAGTGCGCATAGCCGTACACCCCCCGCGCCTGGTCGCGAACAACGATGCCGTCGGCGAGCTCGACCACCCGCTTGCGCACCTGGTCCACGATCTGGGCGTCATGGGTCGCCATGACGATGGTGGTGCCGGTTCGGTTGATGCGGTCCAGCAACTTCATGATGCCGATGGACGTGTTGGGGTCCAGGTTGCCGGTGGGCTCGTCGGCGATCAGGATCTCGGGGCGGTTCACGAAGGCGCGGGCGATCGCCACCCGCTGCTGCTCGCCACCGGACAGTTCGTCGGGGAACCGCTTCTCCTTGCCGTCCAGACCCACCATCTCGAGCACCTCGGGCACCACGGTCTTGATGTGACTGCGCGGCTTTCCGATGACCTCAAGCGCGAATGCGACGTTCTCGAAGACGGTCTTGTTCGGCAACAGTCGGAAGTCCTGGAACACGGTGCCGATCTGACGGCGCAACAACGGCACTCGCCACGACGACAACTTGCCGACGTTCTTCCCGGCCACCCACACGGTGCCCGACGTCGGCTTGTCCTCCTTCAGGCACAACCGCAGGAACGTCGTCTTGCCCGAGCCGGACGGACCCACCAGGAAAACGAACTCACCACGTTCGATGTCGACGTTGACGTCGCGCAGGGCAGGACTGTGCTGAGACTTGTACTGCTTGCTGACGTTCTCGAATCTGATCATCGGCCCCACTCCCCGGGAAACTGGCAAGGACCTGAGTCTATGGACCGCAGTCCGTTACCGGATGGAATGTCCGGCACTTTGTTGGTTCGGGTTCGGTTCGAGCGACGGATTCCGGGCGGTCACCCCACAACGCACCACGGATCGTTACCTATTCGTTATCATTTGGTGGTGCAGATCACGTTGCTCACCGTCATGCTGTAGTCACCCAACGGGCCCGCCGGGAATATCCCCCCCACTCGGCTGGCCAAGGGCGTCGCTCAGCGACGCAACACCCTCCAGGTGGGAGGCTCCGGGATATCCCCCCCATTCCCGGAGCCTCCGCATTTAAGGAGTAGCCCGGGACCCCGTCCGTCAGCCGGCGCTGGACACCCCGGTGCGGCGCCAGCGGATCCCCGACTCGATGAACTCGTCGAGTTCGCCGTCCAGCACGCTGCCGGTGTTGCCGGTCTCGGTCCCGGTACGCAGGTCCTTCACCATCTGATACGGGTGCAGCACGTACGACCGCATCTGATCCCCCCAGGACCCGGAGGCGTCACCCTTGAGGGCGTCCATCTCCTCCTTCTCCTCGCGGCGGCGCTGCTCCAGCAAGCGGGACTGCAGCACCCGCATGGCCGCGGCGCGGTTCTGGATCTGGGACTTCTCGTTCTGGCACGACACCACGATGCCGGTCGGGATGTGCGTGATCCGCACCGCGGAGTCAGTCGTGTTGACGCTCTGCCCCCCCGGGCCCGAGGACCGGAACACGTCGATGCGGATATCCGTCTCGGGGATGTCGATGTGGTCGGTCTGTTCCGTGACGGGCAGAACCTCGATGCGGGCGAACGAGGTCTGGCGCCGACCCTGGTTGTCGAACGGCGAGATCCGGACCAGGCGATGGGTGCCCTGCTCCACACTCAGCGTCCCGTACGCGTACGGTGCGTCGATCTGGAACGTCGCGGACTTGATGCCCGCCTCTTCGGCGTAGGAGATGTCGTACAACTCGTACTTGTAGCCGTGGCGCTCGCAGTAGCGGGTGTACATCCGCAGCAACATCTGCGCCCAGTCGGCAGCATCAACCCCGCCGGCACCGGAGTGGACGTGCACCAGGGCGGCGCGCTGGTCGTACTCACCGCTCAGCAGGGTCCGGACTTCCATCTCCGAGATGGCCGCGGCGATCTCATCCAGTTCCTTGGCCGCTTCCGCGGTGGTGTCCTCGTCATGCTCAGCTTCGGCGAGTTCGAACAACACCAAGACGTCATCCAGGCGGGACCGCAGTGATTCGACCTTGGTGACCTCACCCTGAAGGAATGACAGTCGGGACGTCACCCGCTGCGCGTTGGCCTGGTCGTTCCACAGTTCCGGGGCAGCGGCCTGCTCCTCCAGATCGGCGATCTCACGGCGCGCGGCATCGACGTCGACGACCGTCGCGATACTGGCGAGGGTGCTGTCGAGTTCGTTGAAACGGAGAGTCACTTCGGGGTCGGCCACGATTGCAAGGGTACTTGTCCCCGCCGGACTGCCCCACTCGTCGCCGTCAGTCCTACTCAGTCGAACTCCCGCAGCGATGCCGATCCCACCGCCGTCACTGCGGCATGGGGGTGGCCCAGCCACGCCGCAACCTGCAGGGGAACGTCGCTCGTCACTGCGACGCGCACCACGTCCTCGTCGACCCGTACGTCCACCAGACGCCATGGCGACGCGACCACCCGGGCAGCGCGAACCCGCGCGGCGGTGGGATCCAAGGGGAGCCGGGATCCACCGATCTCGCCGCGGTAGTAGCGGTCCAGGTCGATCGCCTGAACAGCCGCCCGAGCAGCCGCGTCGGCGGACAGTTGCGCTCCCCGCCGGGCCGAGGACAACGCCGCGATGTCACCGGCGACCAACACCACTGTCACGACCAGTACGATCCCGGCGAGTCCCAGGATCAGCACGGAGCCGCGGTCGTCGCCCGGGTCAAGGTGCCGCAAATCGATCCACCACCTGGGAGTGCTGCTGGGTGACCTGCAGCGGCGTCGGCCACATGGGCACCTCGATCTGCGCTGTGACGGTGACCGTCACGCGGGCACCGGGGCGAGCGCACCAGGGGTCGCAGGACAGGTCCGTCGTGACCCCCTCCGGCGAACCGCGCCACTGGGCTCGGACGACTCGCTCGGCGAGCGGTTGTCCCCCGCCCTCGCGCGCGACCGCCAAGGCCGCCGCAGCGGCCGCGGACTGGGCAGTGAGCCGCTGGGAGTGCACCGCCAACACTGCGGCCAGCGCCCCGGTGACCGGGACCGCCAACACCACCGCGAGCACGACGAACTCCACCACAGCGGAACCTCGCTCCCGCGTCACCTCGGCTCCAGTGGCAACTCCGCGCGGACCTCAGCGGACACGCCACTGCGCCAGTCCAGCACTCGCAACGGAACTGCCACGTCCACCACCACCGCCGCGGAACCGGCGGTCTCGGTGATCCGGACCTGCGATATGGCGTCATCGGGCAGCCGCCCCGACAACTGCGACCGCGCCGCCGCGGCCACCTGTGCCGGTCCCCCGGGTGCCGCGATTCCCGCCCGGGCGGCATCGAACGCGAGTCGATGGGTGTGAGTCATCGTGATGACCCACATGCCGACGTGCACCACCGCCAGGCACACTCCCAGCAGCAGCGGAGCAACCAGCACGAAGTCAACCGCCGCAGCGCCGCGGTCACCTCGGTCACTGCGCAACAGCAGCGATCGCTTGCTGCAGCACGGCACTGAGTTGCTCGTCGGCGACGAGCCACAATGTCGTCACCAGACCAGCACTCATCACCGAGATCAGCACCCAGCCCGGCACGTCACCCCGTTCCTCGTGGGTCCGGACTCGTCGGATCACTCTTCTCATGGGACTCCCCCTTCATTGCGTTCACCTACTGGCGTTACATGGACATCAATGTGGTCAGGCCCGGGTAGACGGCGACCGCCACCACGGCGGGCAGAACCAGGCCCACGATGGGCACCAACATGGCCACCTCGGCGCGCCCGGCTCGCTCCAGGAGTCGCGCGTGCGCGGAGCTGCGGGAGTCCTGCGCCTGAGCCACCAAGGTGGCCGCCAACGGCGTGCCCTGGCCGACGGCCGTCAGCACTGTGTCGGTGAGCCGTGTGAACTCGGCCACCGCCATCGCGGTCGCTGCTTCCTGAAGGGAAACGGCGAGGGACCGGCCACTGCGGACGTCGGCGACAATGGCCGCCAACCATTCCTGCAGCGGACCGGACGTGTGCCGCGAGGCGTGCTCGAACGCCTCTGCCGCCGTCAGCCCGGCCGTGGCGCACAGCGCCAGATACTCCGACAGCACCGTCACCTGCTGGCCGAGGTCCTCGCGGCGGCGAGCCGCGCTGCGACGCAACTGCCAGTCCACCGCCGCCAGCGCGGAAGGCACCAGCGCGGCCGCCCACAACCACGCGGCGCTGGGTCCACCCGACATCACGAGGAGCAGCACAGCGATTGCGGCGGCGACCGCGGCGGCTTGCACCTGCCGCCGACGGTGGGCGGCAGTGGTTTGCCGCAGCACGGCCAGCGACGATTCCCGACCGCGTCCTCCCAGCCGCTCGTCCCAAGCGGAAAGACCACGATCGATCCAAGCCGTCAACGTCGGGTGCGGCTGGGCATCCTGCAACGGATGCCCACTCAAGGCCCAGGTCAGCGGGTCGGGTCGCAGCCGGGTCAGGCCGGTGACCGCGAGCCATGCACCGGCGACGAGCACCACCAGACTGGCCACGAGCCACCCACTCATCGCCACTGCTCCACGGCGCTGCGCGAACGCCCGACGCGGCTCATCACGGCGTACGCGGCGGCGGTGACGGCCGCCACCACCAGCAGCAGGACCGTTCCGCCGGCCGACGCGTAGGCGGCGCGTCCCGCAGGCTGGGCGGACAGCGCAGCGACGGTCAGCCACGGCGCGACGACGGCCACCCGAGCCGCCGAGACATTCCAGCTGTGGCGGGCGGCGATCTCGCGCCGTTGGGCCACGTCAGCCCGCAGGAACGTGGCCAGCGACTCCAGCAGACGGCCGGTGTCGCCGGACCCCAGCTCGTGGGCCAGTTCCAGCACGGAGCACACCCGGATGGCCACGGGGTCGGGTGCATCGGACAGGGCTTGCACTGCCTTGGCGAACGGCTCTCCGACAGCCAGCTTCGCCCGGGCGGCAGCGAATCGGGGGGTGAGCACGTCGGGGACTCGATCCACACAACCGGCCACGGCCTCGGGGAGCGGCGATCCGGCGCGGACCGCCGCCCGGAGCACGTCGATCGCCTCGGGCCACGCCTCGATCGCTTGATCCGCGGCCTGAGTCCGTCGATGTCGGGCCCGCAACCAGGGGGCCACCAGGCCCGTCGCCCCAGCGGCAACCGCCGCCGCGGGGACTCCCGTGACCAGCAAGACCGCGGCAGCAGCGATGACCGTCGCGACGAGCCCCGTGCCCAGCGACCGCCACGGGAACGGCTTCCCAGCAGGGCGGGGCTGCACCTGCCACGCCAACAGCACCCCACCCGTCACGGCGAGCGCCGCCGGAAGCGCGCCGCGGATCATTCGCAGACCCAGGGCGCCGGGATCTCGGCGGCGCCGCGACGCAGTCCGGCGCCATCGTCGTGGAACAGTCGCCCGATCGAGGGGCCGTGCACGGTCGGTGCCACCGACACGATCTGCGTCACCCGCCGGTGTCCGTCGGCGCCGAGCTCCAGGTGCACGATCAGGTCCAGGCACGAGCCCACGCAGCGGCGCACGAACTCGGCGGACACGTTGGGTCCTGCCAGCAGCGGGAGCCCCGTCAGGCGATCAACCGCGTCCTCCGCGGAGTTCGCGTGGACCGTCCCCGCGGCGGGGATCCCGCAGTTCATGGCCAGCAGCAGGTCCAGCGCCTCGGGGCCACGGACCTCGCCGACCACCAGCCGATCCGGCCGCATCCGCAGCGCCTCTCGCACCAGATCCCGCAGGACCACGGCGCCTGTCCCCTCCAGCCCACCGTCACGGGTCTGCAGCGTCACCCAGTCGGCAATCGGCAGGCGCAACTCGCGAACCTCCTCGCAGGTCACCACCCGATGTCCCGGTGCAGAGCACAGCAGCGCATTCAACATCGTGGTCTTGCCTGAGCCGGTGCCGCCGCAGATGACGATGTTCGCCCCTGCCCGGACCGCCGCATTCAGCAACTCCGCAGCGGGTCGGGTCAGGGTTCCGGACTCGACCAACGGATCCAGCCCCGTGGGATGCACCACGTACCGACGGATGTTGACGGCCCAGTGTTCGGGAGTGATCGGGGGCATCACGACATGCAGTCGGCTGCCATCGGGCAGTGGTGCGTCGACGAAGGGCTGGCTGTGATCGAGTCGACGTCCCGCGGCACTCACGGCGCGCAGCACCATCGCCTCGGCATCCGCCGGCGCCAACACGACGTTCGACAGCCGGGTCTGCCCGGCCACGGAGTAGAACACCCGGGAGGGATCGTTCCACCAGATCTCTTCGCAGTCCGCGGTGTCCAGCAGTTCCTGGATCGGGCCCCAACCCGTCAGGCTCACGGCCAGTTCGGTGGCGAGTTCCGTGGGGCCCACGACCCGCTGCTCCCGCAGGACCTGTGCCACAAGGTCGTCGATGACTGATCGCGGCGCCGCGGTCGTCAAGCCCCGTTCGGCCATCACTTTGCGGCAGTGGTCGATCAGGTCGCTGCGGCGGGGGGCGATGGCGCCGGGCCGAACGCCCTGGAAGGCAGCCGTGGACTCGCCCACGGTCATCGTGCGGCCCGGCGCCATGTGTCCCCCGATTCCCCCGGTTGGCCCGCCTCCCCCGGCGGGCTGCGAGAACCGTAGACAATGGGGAGCGCTCGATTCAAGCCGCGGACCGGTGGTGATTCTCACCCGCTGCCTGCGGCGGGTTCCTGGACCGGCACGGTGGGTGAACCGCCGGTGAGCGGGGTCACCCCATGGCTGCCGCGCTCAGCCGCGGGACTGCGCGACCAGGGTGCGCAGGGCTCGCAACGCGACGCTGAGCGATGCCAGATCGTGCCCACCGTCGACCGTGGCGATGTCGGCCAGAGTCCGGCGGACCCGCGCCACCTCGGCCTCGTTCGTCGCTTCCCACTCATCGACCCGTGCCACTGGGTCGGTGCCGTTCGCGGTGGACCGCACCACCTGGGCCGTCAACGACGCCAGCGCGCTGTACAGGTCCGAGCGCATCGCCTGGCGAGCCAACGCCTCCCAGCGGCCCGCACGCGGAAGTGTGGAGATCCGGGTCAGGAAGTCGTCGACCGACGACCGTTCGCTGACCACGAAGTACACGGCCGCGACGTCACTCGGTGGTGCTTCGGTGCGCTCGGCGATGTTCGTGATGTCCAGCAACTGGAACCGATACAGCAGCAGCGCTGTGTCTCGTGCGATGTCCTCGGGGAGTCCGGTGGCAGTCAACTCGGCTGCGAGCGCTTCCCATCGCTGCCGTTCCGCACCCCGCAACAGGTCGGGCAGACCTGGAGTCAACTCAGCCACCACCGGCGAGTAGCGAGCCACCTGCGCTGAGAGGTCGTACGCGGAACTGTGGGTCTGCACGAGCCACCGGGTGGTGCGATCCAGCAGCCGCCGCGCCTCCAGATACGCCTTGCATTGCGCCGAGCTCGGGACCAGATTGTCCAGCGCGGCGATCCGGGACCACAGTTGCGGCAACTCGAACACGTCGCGTGCGAGCGTGTATCCACGGACGACGTCCATGGGGCTCGCGGCCGTTTCCTCCTTGGCCCGGAAGGTGAACGTGATTCCGCCGTGGTTCACCAGGTCGTTCACCACGACCGTCGTGATGATGTCCGCCGCCAACGGATGCTGCGCCAGGCGGTCGCCGTACCGCTCGGTGATCTCCTGCGGGAAGTAGGAGCCCAGGATCGGGTGGAAGTACGGGTCCTGGGCGAGCTGGTCACCGGCGATGGCTGCGGCCAGCGACATCTTGGCGTAGGCCAGCAGGACACTGAGTTCCGGAGACGTGAGGCCCGCGCCTTCGGCGATGCGTTCGCGCAACTCCTCGTCGCTGGGCAGGAACTCCAGTTCGCGGTCCAGTTCGCCCGCCGCGGCAAGGTCCCGCATCATGCGCTCATGCACCGGCGCCAGCGTCGCGGCCTGCGCACGTGCATTGCCCAGCACGACGTTCTGGTCATAGTTGTGTCGCAGCACCAGCGCCGCGACCTCATCGGTCATGGAGTGCAGCAGCTCGCTGCGTTGCTTGATGGTCAGATCGCCACTGCGCACGACGTCGTCGAGAAGGATCTTGATGTTGACCTCGTTGTCCGAGGTGTCCACGCCCGCGGAGTTGTCCACGGCGTCGTTGTTCAACTGCACCCCCTGCTGGGCGGCCTCGATGCGGCCCCGTTGCGTGAACCCCAGGTTGCCGCCTTCGCCCACCACTCGGCACCGCAGTTCCGCTCCGTCCACCCGCACGGCATCGTTGGACTTGTCCCCCACGGCTGCGTGCGACTCCGTGGCTGCCTTGACGTACGTCCCGATCCCGCCGTTCCACAGCAGGTCCACGTCGGATCGCAGAATCTCGCGGATCATGGCGTTCGGCGTCAAGGCCGTGATCGTCTCGTCGATGCCCAGTGCGGCGCGCACCTGCGGCGTCACCGGGATCGACTTGGCCGAACGCGGGTAGATCCCACCGCCCTCGGACATCAACGTTCGGTCGTAGTCGTCCCACGACGAGCGCGGCAACGCGAACAGTCGCGATCGCTCGGCGAACGAGGCCGCGGCGTCCGGCGTGGGGTCCAGGAAGATGTGCCGGTGATCGAACGCCGCCACCAGATGGATGTGCTCACTCAGCAGCATGCCGTTGCCGAACACGTCTCCGCTCATGTCACCGATCCCGGCCACGGTGAACGCCTCGGTCTGGGTGTCCACGCCGAGATCGCGGAAATGGCGCTTGACCGACTCCCAGGCCCCCCGGGCAGTGATCCCCATCGCTTTGTGGTCGTAACCGTCGGAACCGCCCGACGCGAACGCATCACCCAACCAGAAGCCGTACGACTGCGAGATTGAGTTCGCGAGGTCGGAGAACGTCGCGGTGCCCTTGTCCGCCGCCACCACCAGGTAGGGGTCATCCGGGTCATGGCGCACGACCCGATCCGGACCGACGACCTCCGCACCCTCCCGGTTGTCCGTCAGATCCAACAGGCCCGAGATGAAGGACGTGTACGCGGCCCGACCAGCGGTCAGCCACGCATCACGGTCCACCGCGGGGTCAGGCAACTGCTTGGCGAAGAAGCCCCCCTTGGCGCCCGCCGGAACAATCACGGTGTTCTTCACCGCCTGGGCCTTGACCAGACCGAGGATCTCGGTGCGGAAATCCTCAGGCCGGTCACTCCAACGCAGGCCGCCGCGAGCGACCTTGGCGAAGCGCAAGTGGACCCCCTCGACCTGCGGCGAGTACACCCAGATCTCGAACAGAGGCCGCGGTTCCGGCAGTTCCGGAATGAGTTGCGGTTGGAACTTGAACGAGATCTTGAAGGGGTCGGTCTCGGCTCGGTAGTAACTCGTCCGAACGCACGTCGTCACCAACGTGAGCAGGAAGCGCAGGATCCGGTCGACATCCAACGACGACACCGCGTCGATCTGTTCCAGGATGCGATCCCGGATCACGGCCTGGGCCGCACCTCGGTCACCGGTACGACCGGGCTCGAAGCGCTCGTGGAACAGGTCGATCAGGTCGCGCACGAACTGCGGGTGACTCAGCAGGACCGACTCGATGTAGCCGCGACTGAACGGGACCTGCGCCTGGCGCAGGTACTTCACCAGGGCACGGAGCAGGGCCGCCTCGCGCCATTCCAACCCCGCATGGATCACCAGAGCGTTCAGACTGTCCACTTCGGCGGCGCCGCGCCACGTCGCCAGGAACGCCTCCTCGAACCTCTCCTTGAGTGAATCCTCGTACGGCAGTTCGCCGCCGGGGAACACGAGCCCCAGGTCGTACAGCCGGTACGGCGAGCCCGCCACATCGCCCATCACGAACGGCCGCTCGTCGGTGACGTCCACGCCCAAGTGCTGGAGCACCGGAAGGATCCGGGACAACGAGACCGACTCCCCCGACCGATAGATCTTGAGGCGTCGGGTCCGTTCCGCGGCGTCGTACGGCCGGTACAGGTTCAGTTCCGTGGCCCCCGCGGGTAGCCGGTCCAGGTGTCTGATGTCCGCCACACCGGTACGTGCGGGGAACGCCTCCTTGTAGGCCTCCGGCACGGCAGCGGTGAACCGGCCCGCGAGCCGGGCGGCGTCTTCCTCACCCGCCGCATCCACGAGTTCCTCGGCGAAGGTGTCCTCCCAGGACCGGGCAGCCGCAGCGAGTTCCGCTTCGACGGCCGCATGGTCCGGGGTCGGCAGGGGGGAACCGGACGGCACCCGTACCACGAAGTGCAACCGGGCGAGCACGCTTTCCGTGACGCGGGTGCGGAACTCGATGCTGTCGGCGTCGAACGCGGTCCGAAGGATCTGCTCCATCCGCAGGCGCACGGTGGTGGTGTAGCGGTCCCGCGGCAGGTAGACCAGACACGAGACGAATCGGTCGTACGGGTCCCGGCGCCAGAACAGGCGGGTGCGGCGCCGTTCCTGCAACCGCAGGACACCCAACGCCGTGCCCAACAGTTCGTCGGGGGTCGCCTGGAACAACTCATCACGCGGATACGTCTCCAAGAACTGGAGCAGGTCCTTGCCGCTGTGGGAGTCGGGAGCGAACCCGCTGCGGCTCATGACCGTCTCGACCTTCGCGCGCAGCACCGGGATGTCGCCGACACTCTGGTTGTAGGCGCCCGCGGTGTACAACCCCAGGAACCGGTCCTCGCCCACCACCACACCGGCGTCGTCGAAACGCTTCACCCCGACGTAGTCCAGGTAGGCGTTGCGGTGGACGGTGGATCGCGAATTCGCCTTGGTGAGCACCAGCGGATCCGGATCCAACGCCCGGCGACGCACCGCCTCGGACATGTCCACCAACGGGCGCACATGACCATCACCACCACGCAGGATGCCGCGGCCGGTACCGGTGACCACGGCCAACGCCTGTCCCTCGCCCGCAGGCACCAGGTCGTAGCGCCGGAACCCCAGGAAAGTGAAGTTGCCAGCCACGAGCCACGAGATGAACTCCCCGGCCTCGCGCTGCACATCCGTATCGAGTTCGGGGATCTCGGCTGCGGCCAGCCGGTTCGCGATGGTCTCGGCCTCGGCCTGCATCGGCGGCCAGTCCGTCACGGCGGCTCGGACATCAGCGAGGACGTTGGTGAGTTCCGCGGCCAGTCGCTCCAACTCGCCGACGTCGGATTCGCGGTCGATGTCGAAGTGGATCCACGACTCCGTGACGACATCGAACGGACGATCCGCACTGTGGTCGACGGGCCCCAACGACAGCAGGGTGCCGGCGTCATCCCGATGAACGTCGAACTGGGGATGGATGACCAGATGGATCCCGCGCGAGTGTGTCGACAGCGCCGCGGAGACGGAATCGACCAGGAACGGCATGTCGTCGGACACGATCTCGACGCACGTGTGGCCGTTGCTCCAACCGTTCTCCTCGATCGTGGGGGTATGAACCCGCACGAGGGTCTGGCCCGGGTCGCGGTGCGCGGCGGCCTGTCGGTGGCTCAGCGCCGCACCCAGCACATCCAGTGGATCCTGGTCGACAAGATCGTCGACGGCCACATTGGCGTAGTAGAGCGCCACCAACTCAGCCAGGTCCGGAACCGCGGTCGCGCCCAACGCGGGCGCCTGCGCGACGGCGGCTTGCAGAAGATCGGCTCGCAACCGCTCCTCGGCGTCATTGCGGAACGCATCAGCAGCAAGGTCGGAGATCATGATGAGTCCACCCTATCCACGGTGACGGTGAGCGTCCCGATGGATCGCGGCCGACCCCAGACACGACGCGGCAGAGTGCCCGACGGGGTGGAACCCGACGCTGGAGTGCGGCAGGGTAGCCGTGACACCGACACGCCAGCCCCGGAGGCACCGTGAGCACGACGATCGACCAGGTCCAGCACTACGCGGCGACACCGGATGAGGTGTTCGCGATGCTGAGTGACCCTGCGTTCGTCGAGGCGAAGTGCCTGGCCAGCGGCTCCATCGAAGCCTCGGCAGAGACCACCCAGGAAGATGCCGGGATCACGATCGTGAGCCGCCGCGTCCTCCCGGCGAAACTGCCCGGGTTCGCCAAGAAGTTCGTCGGCGAGACCGTGACGTTGGTGGAGACACAACGATGGCCCGAAGCCGACGGTGATCGTGCCGGCACGTTCGTCGTGGACTTCGGCAACAACCCGATCTCCTTCAGCGGCGACGTGACGCTGTCGGCGGCTGGTGACGGCGCGCAGGTCCGGTGCCAGGGCGTCATCAAGTGCACCGTTCCCTTTGTGGGCGGCAAGATCGAGGGCGTAGCGCTGGAGTGGATCACGAAGTACCTGGACAAGGAGCAGCGCGTCGGCACTGCCTGGCTCGACGGCGAGCGCTGACCGTCCGGTCACTGGGGCGGCAAGTGCTCCTGCGCCCATAAGGCGGCCTGAACCCGATCAGCCACTCCGAGAGCGGCGTAGATCTGGGTCAGATGGGCCTTCACCGTCTTCTCGCTGATGTCCAGGCGGCGGGCAATGAGTCGGTTCGGCAGGCCGGTGGCGACCAGCCGCACCACCTCGAGCTGCTTGGCAGTCAGTCGCTGCGGCGACGCTGACTCGCCCTGGCGCCGGGCGTCGACCAACGTTCGCGCAACGCGCGGGTCGATCGGCGACCCTCCGCACGCAGCCGCTCGCACCCCATCCTGCAGCGACTGCGGCGAGACGTCCTTCATCAGGTACCCGACAGCGCCGGCGTCGAGGCTGGCCAGGACTCGGTCCCGGTCCGCGAAGGTGGTCAGGACCACCACGGCCACATCCGGAACGGTCTGGTTGATGCGCTGCGTCGCGGCGACCCCGTCCGTCCCCGGCATCGACAGGTCCATCAGCACGACGTCGGGTCGCAACTCCTGGACCAACCGGATCCCCGCGTCGCCGTCGTTGGCCGACCCCACCACCTCCACATCAGAGAGTTCCCCGAGCAGCAGCCGCAGCCCCTGAACGACGACCTCATGATCATCGACCAGGACCACCGTGATCACGGGATCACCCCGTCGACACGCAAGGTGACCGTGGTCCCGGCACCCGGCTCCGCGGTGACGTCGAGGACACCCCCGACCGACTGGGCCAGGTCGGCACTGATGGCCAGGCCCAAGTGGTCACCGGGGACGTGGTCGGGGTCAAATCCGCAGCCATCGTCGGCTACCACCAACTCCACACCATCGCCCACCTGGGAGAAGGACACTGCGACGGAACGTGCCCCAGCGTGCTTCGCCACATTGGCCAGTGCCTCGCGCGCGACCCGGTACACCGCAGCCTGCACCGCAGCGTCCAAGCCGGCGACGTCAGTGACCGCCATGGTCACGCGGATGTCAGGTTGCAGCGCGGCACCCAGGTCACCCAACGCAGCGGCCAATCCGGTGCGCTGCAGATTCGCGGGGTAGATGTCGACGAGCAACCGGCGCAGGCCGGTCACAGCGTCCCGACTCGTGTCAGCGGCAGCCGACAGTTGCTCGGCTTGCACCGCGTCGCCCGCACCCTCTGCCCGCGCTGACAGCCCGGCCAGGGTGTACGACAGCCCCGCCAGGTCCTGAACAGTTCCATCGTGGAGTTGCGCAGCGATCCGCCGCCGTTCGATGTCGCCGGCGTCGATCGACCGCTGCAGCAGCTCCTGGCGCACCGCCAGATCCGCGCTGATCCGGCGTGCCATCCGCACGGCCAACATGCCCAGCAGGAGTGCCACCAGGACCAGAGATCCCACCAGGACCGGCGCGAAGGCGAGCCACACCGCCCGTGCGTCAGCGGTGATCTCGTCCTGCAGTTGGTGGATCTGCAGCAGATAGGTCCGCCCGTCCGCTGCCGTGACCGGGAGGCTGACGTCGACGATCTGCGCGGTCGGATCCAGATATCGATTCTCTGGACGGGTGACGTCTGCTGGCTCGGCGACAAGTCCGGCGCCCGGCGCGAAGGCGGCTGCCCCGGGGCCCAGATCGAACTGCTCCCCGATCACACGAGGATCGTCGGCGTACACGATCACGCCGTTCGAATCCCACAGCCGAAGTCCGAGCACATCGGAACCCTCGATCGTGGCAGCCAGCGCATCGTCCATGCCGGCGATCGCCACCGGACTCCCGTCGACCAGGCGGTCATTGAGTCGCGGCTCCACCACCGATCGGGCAAGGAACTGCGCGGTCAGTCGGGCATCTCGCTGGGACTGCTCACGGGCCACCGCAACCGCCACGGCGAGGCTGAGGACCACCAGCAGAACCAGCCCGATGGCCGCAGGGATGGCGAACCGGGCAACCTCACGTCGCACGACTGTCCGGGAGTTCTCCACCGCCGGAGTCGGTGGAGTCAGCGGGGACGACGCTTCGGGCACATCCCATTGTGACCAGTGCTCACCACCTGGGGCCCCGTCTGATCGAGATGCCGCCGGATGCGCACTCAGTAGGCCAGCGCGCCCGTGCACGTCTCTTGACCGGCTCTGTTGCGGGCGACGACGGTGTAGGTGTCCACGCCGGGAAGGTTCGCCGTGCGGCGCTTGACGGTGGCGACCCCACGAGGCCCCGTACCGCGCACGGTCAGCATCACGGGGGTTCCGTTGTGGCGCAGCACGATCCGCCACCGCTGCCAGGGCGCCGACTGGACCCGGACCGCCACCAGGATCCCCCGTCGTTGTGCCCGCGCCCCCATGGTCCACGACGCACCCGCCGAGCAGCGCCCGGAACTCGTGATCGTGTCCGCTCCCCCGGCCGCGGTGGCCCGGTCGGCCCGTGCCGCCGGAATGCCCGACAGGAGGCCCAGGGCACAGGTCGCCGCCAGAACGGCCAGCCCGGTACGGGTACCCATCAGCGACTCCACATCGGAAGCGTGGCTCACGGACGGGGTCAACGCAATGGGACCTTGGTCGTAGGACCGGTGGTCGACGACGGCTGGTCCTGGCTCGCGAGCATCACGCGGTACCAGCACCACACCAGCGCGACAACGACAAGACAGATCCGCACGACTTGGATCGCCACCAGTCCCGGGTCGCCGGCCAGCAGCCAGCCATATCCGGACGGATACAGGATCTGGGTGAGCAGCGCGGCGGCGGCCACGAGCCAGACCGGGACACGCACCCGTGATCCGGGTGTCACCAGGCACAGTGTGCCCAGGCCCAGCAGCCAGATCGAGTACTGCGGCGAGAAGACGCGGCTGACCACAACAGAGAACAGGACGATCGTGAAGGCGACGTCGGGCGCGGGGAGCCGTTCCAGCCGACCACGCAGCCAGCTGACGATGATCCAGCCGAATCCGATGAGAGCCACGACGGTGACGACCGTGGCGACGACCCCGGCCCCCGCGGCGGCGACCTCCATCGAGCCGTATCGGTACTCCATGTCGACACCGCCGACCCAGGCGTTGGCGATCAGGAATGGCAGGGCGCCCACCGACTCCACCTGCAGGCCGCGGCTGCCCTGCCCGCCGAGGAATCCGGTGAGGTCGGCGAAGAACAAGGACGTGACACCCAGCAACGTCAGACTCGTCAGGACAAAGGCGGCTCCCGCGCGAAACGCGCCTCGCCGCGCCACCACCGGCAGGACCAAGACCGGCCACACCTTCATGCCGGCCCCGATCGCAGCCCAGATCCCGAGTCGGACCGGATGCGCCGCCGACAACACGGCGAGGACGGCGAACAGAGTGGGAACCACGTCGAACCGGGAGACCAGCACCGGGCCGATCATGAGTCCGAACAGGACCCAGTACCAGCCGGCCGCCAGCCGATGCCAGGCGAGCACGACGGTGAGGACCAAGTCGACGACCACGATGGCGACCAGCAACGACACCACCGAATCCGGCCCGATCGACCCGAGCAGGAAGAAGAAGGCAGACAGCGGTGGGTACTGCCACATGTCGTCAGCGGGAAGGGTGCCCGCCGTCAGGCTGGGCAGCCAGCGGGAGTAGACGTCGAGGTCGTCGAAGGCCAGTGGCCCGTCGGGGTAGAAGGCGTACTCGCGCAGCCCGACGGCCACCAGCAGAGCCCGGCTCATCAGCCAGGCAAGGAGGACTGCCCCCAAGTCCCACCAACGGTGGGACGGTGGGTGGTCAGCCGGATCAGGCTCCGGGTCGACCGCCATCAGTCCATATGTGGGTAGCGGTGGTCGGTCGGGGGAACGAACGTCTCCTTGATCGATCGAGTACTGGACCAGCGCATCAGGTTCTGCGGCGCGCCGGCCTTGTCGTTCGTCCCGGACGCCCGGCCGCCACCGAACGGTTGCTGCCCCACCACAGCGCCGGTGGGCTTGTCATTGATGTAGAAGTTGCCCGCCGCGAACCGCAGCCGATGCATCGCGTCGGCGATGGCGGCCCGGTCCCGAGCAATGATCGATCCCGTCAGTGCGTAAGGGGCGATGGACTCCATCTCGGTCAGCACGCGGTCGTAGTCGGAGTCGTCGAAGACGTGCACCGCCAGCAGCGGCCCGAAGTACTCCGTGGTGAAGTACTCGGCCGTGGGATCGCTGCACTCCAGAATCGTGGGCCGCACAAAGAAGCCCTGTTCGTCGTCAGCGGTGCCACCCGCAAGTGTCGTGACGGTGTCGTCAGCGGCGGCTCGCTGTTGCACCCCGGACAGTTTGTCGAACGATTTGCGGTCGATGACGGCACCCATGAAGTTGCCGAAGTCCGTCACCGGCCCCATGTCCAGCCCATCGGTCGTGTCCGCCACCTGGTCGCGGATCTGCTTCCAGATGCTGCGGGGGACGTAGGCCCGCGAGGCCGCTGAGCACTTCTGCCCCTGGTATTCGAACGAGCCGCGCACCATGGCGGTGGCGACGGTCGCGGGGTCCGCGGAGGGATGGACCATGATGAAGTCCTTGCCGCCGGTCTCGCCCACGATGCGCGGGTAGGAACGGTAGTTCTGGATGTTCTCGCCGACCATGCGCCACAGCAGTTGGAAGACCGGGGTCGACCCGGTGAAGTGGATGCCCGCAAGATCGGGGTGGTTCATCGTCACGTCGGACACCGGGATGCCGGTGCCCGTGACCATGTTGATCACGCCAGGGGGCATACCCGCCTCGATGAGCAGCTCCATCAGCAGCGAAGCTGCGAACTGCTGGGTGGCCGCGGGTTTCCAGACGACCGTGTTGCCCATCAACGCCGGAGCGGTGGGGAGGTTTCCGGCGATGGCGGTGAAGTTGAACGGGGTGACGGCGTAGACGAAGCCCTCGAGCGGACGATGGTCGGTACGGTTCCACACCCCGGGTGAGGACTGCGGCTGCTCAGCGAGGATCTGGCGGGCGAACTTCACGTTGAAGCGCCAGAAGTCGATCAACTCACACGCGGAGTCGATCTCGGCCTGGATCGCGGTCTTGGACTGACCCAGCATGGTGGCGCCGTTGAGCCGGTCGCGCCACGGACCGGACAGCAGGTCGGCAGCCTTGAGCAGGATGGCCGCCCGGTCGTCGAAGGCCATGTCACGCCACGCCGGTGCGGCTGCCGCGGCTGCTGCTACGGCTGCCTCCGCGTCGGACTGCAGTGATTCCCGACCCGTCCCGAGCACAGCCGCGTGATCGTGGGGCTGCACCACGGTGAACGGTTCCCCGGCGGCGGGTATCCACTCCCCGCCGATGTACTGCGGGAACTCCCGGTCGTCCCCGGGGGCCAACTCGACCAGGGCCGCTTGGAGCGACTCGCGAGCCGCGCTGCCGGGCTCGTACATCCGGATGGGTTCGTTCGTGATGTCGGGGATGTCGGTGATGGCGTCCACGCGCAGTCCTTCGGGTCGAGGTTCATCGACATCCTGACAGGAGCGCACCCGCATTGGCACGCCGTGCGGGGCATCAGCCTCGGAGCACGGTTCAGGACACCAGGGCAGCGAGTTCCTGACGCGCGAACCACAGCAGGTCGACACTGTCGATGGGCGAGTCCTTGCCGTTGAGTGCCGCGACGACATCGGCGGTGACCGCAGCGGTGTCGGCATACACCGCGACGAAGCGCTCGACCGGCACCCGCCGCGTCAGAATGACCGTGCCATCAGGCTCGTTCTCGGTCCACTCCTCGGGAACGTTGGCGACCACCACCGCGCGGCGGCGGGGTGCCTCCGGCTCGGATCGCAGTGCGTCGAGCGATTCCCCGGCGGCAGCGCGCAGCGCCAGATATTCCGCCTCGTCGGCATCCGTGTCGGGTTCCTCGAGCAGTGGGTGGGCATGCCAGCCGGACGACGGCAGGTTGCCACTGTCGGCGGCCCGCCGCAGACCAACGAATGTCACCGGGATATAGACGCGCACGGGCGGTCAGCCTACTTCGGACAGGTGATCGGGGCCGACGTTCTCCGGATCCCGTAGCGTCTGGATGCTGGTGCGCAGCGACGTCTCGAGCACCCGGTTGCGGCGGGGCAGGTCCATGGCGTTGCCACCCATCGCTTCGAGATCCTCGGGTCCCGGGCCCACGACCACGACGTTCGCTCCATTGGAGCGCACCTTGTCCGCCTCGCGCAGGCACCGCTTGGTGACCTGGTGGCGCCAGCGCCGCTCGAGTCGCGTCAACAGCGTCGCGGGCCGATCCAGGTGGAACGACACCATGGGCGCCAGGACGTACACCTCGTCCAAACCCTGGCCCGCCACCAAGTCGGCGTTCGTCGCAGACCAGGTGCCGCCGTCGACGTACTCGCGGCCGTCGATGCGCACCGGCGCGAACCAGGCCGGGATCGCGCAGGAGGCCATCACCGCATCCGAGAGCGGAGCGAGCGGCGCCTCGGCCTTGCCGAACGGGACTCGGCGGCCGTCGTTGTAGTCCATGGCCACGATCCACAGGTTCGGGTGCGGCGACCACTCCCCCATGGGCGTCACGGCCTCGATCAGGTGGCCGACGCGGGCCAAGGACCCGGTTCCGACCGGGAGAAATCCGCTCAGGACCGCGGTCGGCGGCATCCGGCGTACCCGGCGGATGCTGGTGCCGATGAGCTTCGCGGACCCGGGTCCCAGGAGTTTGGGTCGGGTCGGGCGACTGGGGCCGGTGGCTTTCTCGTAGTCGAACGAGTACCCGGCCAAGGGCCCTTGGGTGATGGGGTGCCCCCGCTGATGGGACACAAGGTCGTCGACGGAGACACCGGCACCGAGCAGTCCCGCCAGGACCGACCCTGCCGATGTACCCACGATCGTGTCGCAGTCGCGGGGATCGATGCCATGGACCTCCTGCAAGGCCTTGAGAGCGCCGATCATCCAGGCGGCACCGAGCACACCACCACCACCGAGGACCAGGCCTCGGCGGATCGGTCGGGGCGCTCGCGCCATTCAAGTCACCTCACGCAGTTGGATAGCCACGCAGGGCTACGCCTTTACGGTACGCCTCCGGCCGCTGGGAGTGGTCGTGTCCACCAATTCAGACAAAGCTGCGACGATACATTCGGACAGAACGTCTACATCGGGCATCGCGTCCCGGTCGGCGTTGAGCCCGAAGTACACGCCGCCGTCGTAACTGGTCAGGCCGATACTGACGGCCTGGTTCTTGGACAGGGGCACCACAGGGTAGGCCGCGAGCATCCGCGACCCCCCGGCATACAACGGGAACTGGGGGCCGGGCACGTTCGTCACCACGAGGTTCCACACCCGCCGCGTCAGTCCACTGGCCGCCCGAGCGCCGATGGCATGCAGGGTCGGCGGAGCGAATCCGGTCAGACCCACGATGGCTTGGGCGCCGAGAGCTTGACCACTCGCCTTCAATTGCCCCATCTCAAAGGCCACGCGTTGCAGGCGCACGACCGGATCGGGTTCGCCCACCGGAAGGTCACACAGGAACGCGGCCACCTGATTGCCGGCGGCCGAAGCATCCGATTCGGGCCGCATGCTGACCGGAACCATGGCCCGGATGGTGCTGCGCGGGTACAGGTTCTCGCCCCGCGTCATCAGCCATTCCCGCAGTGCTCCTGCGATCACCGCCAGCACGACGTCATTGATCGTGCCGCCGTGGGCCTTGCGGATGCGCTTGTAGTCGGCCAGTGACGTGTCGGCGGTGCCGTAGCGGCGCTGTTCGCCGATCTCCACGTTCAGCGGACTCGCCGCCGGCGGCCGGACCACGGTGGCCGCGGCGCTCAGCACCCCCACCATATTGCGGCCCACATCCACCGCGGTCTCACGGATGTCGCCCAACCCCGACTTCACGGAATCCACCACGGTGGCCGGCGACCTCATCGAGTCGGCCACGCCGCCGACGAACAGTTCCAGGGCGGTGGGCTCACGGGCGGGGCGCCACACGTCGGTCCCCATGGCGCGCGGTTCGGGGGTGACATCCAAGATCACCTGGCCGATGTCGACCGCGGCCATGCCGTCGACCATCGCGTGGTGGCTCTTGCTCAGGATCGCGAAACGCCCACCTTCGAGGCCCTCGATCAGGTACATCTCCCACAACGGCCGGTTCTGGTCCAGCGGGCGGCTCATGATGCGTGCGACGAGGTCACGCAACTGCGCGTCGGTCCCCGGCCGGGGCAAGGCGGAGCGGCGCACGTGGTAGGTCACGTCGAAGGATTCGTCGTCCACCCACACGGGGTTCGCGACCCGACCGGGCACCCACCGGACCCGTTGGCGATACCGCGGCACGAAGGCGATCCGGGTCTTGATCAACTGCACGAGCCGGTCGTGGTCGAAACCGCCCCCGGGTGCCTCGAACACCGCGACGCTTCCCACGTGCATGGGGGTCGTTGGCTCCTCCAGATACAGGAACGACACGTCCAACGGACTCAGCCGATCGGCCACCACAGCTCCCTTCACACGCTGGTTTCATCGTGTCATGCATTAGGCAGAACGGGTGAACCGGTCCCGACCACTGCTCCTCGCGTTGCAACCCGCGGTCACGCACAGCCACTCTTAGTGCATCACAACAGAACAGTCGGAGATCAGAAAAAGAGATCCCACTGACTGGAGTGATAACAAGTTCAAAGAGGAACTCTGACAGACAACAGAGTCACATCGACTCAGTCTTGATCACTCACTCGATCAGCGTTCAGAAATAGTGAGAAGTCCCACGACACTCATGTTTCAACGAACAAAGATCAACAAAGAGAGAGCGATCGAACAAGAAGACACCGTCTGTAGCAGTGAATCGATGAACAACAACAACCGCATATTCCGCTCTAAAGGATCCACGAGTCACATCGAGGAACCACAGGAAAACCAGAGCAATCTGGACACTCTCAAACAAGCAACACGCTTGATACATCACCAAGAGAGTTATGCGGAAGCAGGGCCCCTCGTACCCGTATACCGAGGGGCCCTGCACCATTTAACGGTGTCTGTCGGCACGTTCACGGACTCGGTCGGCACGTAACTCACCGAGCGCAACACCGGCGAGTGCACTGACCCCCCGACACAGGTCACTGCAGGGGGCGTGGCGCCGCAAGGTCCCCGACACGGTGCGGGCCATGGCCCGCGGATCCCAGGGCAGCCCAGTGACCACCGCCTCCGGGGCAACACTGCGGGTGAAAGCGGTCAGTCGCTGCATCGGGTCGGCCCCGAGCCCACCATGTTGGCGGCGGGTGCGGACCTGATTCCACACCACCACCACCGGGCTTGCGGTCGCCGTCCGCACTCGGGGCACCTCGTCGGCGAGACGTCGGATCCCCAACGCGGTGGGTGCCGCCACCAGGATCACCACCTGCGCCCGGGCGAGCGCCGCGCTTCCGATCGTGGTGTCGTCGCAGGAGTCGAGTTGACCGCAATCGACCACGGTGATGGGCCGCGTCCGCAGGCACACGTCCAGGAGGCCATCCGACGCTGGCACCGCACTCCCCGGGGGGCCACCGGGGAGCACCGTCACAGACTCGACGTCGTGGCAGGCGGCTGCCAGCATCACCGGCGTCAACCGACCCGCAGCGGCTTGCCGTCCCGCGCCCCGAGTCCCCGGCGCATCCGCGGGAAGTCCCAGTTGGAATCCCAACGATGGCGCCCGGGTGTCCGCATCCACGAGGAGGCACCGGTCAGCCCATTCAGCAGCCAGATTCAGCGCGACGGTACTTCGACCGGGCGCCCCGGCCGGGCCGGTGACGGCCACCAGCGCGCCCCCGGGCGACGTTCCCGGCTGCGGCGGCTGGGCCTGAGCCAACAGCGTGTCCACATCGGTGGTGGACGTTGCGGCGACTGCGGTGACACCCCAGTCCTGGATCATCCGTTCGCCCACGTCGTCGCCGGGATCGAACAGTCCCCACACGGGCATTCCGCTGCGGGCCAGGCGCTGCGCAACGTCACGGCTCATCTGCGGGAATCGGGCGGAGATCAACACGCCGTCCGCCAGCGCGGGTTGCGCGACCGCGAGCAACTCGACCAGGTCGGTCACTCGACGCACCGCAGGCCGCCGTTCACCCAGATGACTCACCACCATCGGCTCCGCCCCCAAGCCGGTAAGGGCGAGGACCCAATGCCGGCTCACGGGTGCCGAGCCAACACGACCTGTTCAGCCGCAGTCGCGCGGACAGCCGCGGGGACGTCGTCGGCCGGCACCGCGATCTCGACGCGCCCGGTGCCGATATCCGGGGGGCTCACCTGCTGCACGACCACTCCTGCGATGAGCGGACCGGTCGTTGTCGCTGCCGTCCAGACGTCCACGACATCGCCGACAACGAGCCCTTCGGGCATCTGGTCGGGATCCACCGGGAGCGTGACCCGCCGCAGTCCGGCGGGCGCAGCCGACGTGAGATCCGCACCGAGCAACGGCTGGCCCGGGGCGATCGACCGGGTTGTCACGCCGCTGGGCACCGTGGTGGCGGGCCACAGGACGGCTGGTTCCGGCAGGGTGACATCCGCCAACTGGAACTGCGCCACGTCGACCACCCCGGACTCGGGCACCGGTGCACGGGCGACCCAGGCCTGCGCAGTCGACCCCCCCGACGACATCGCCGCCCACGCCAGCACCGCCGCCGCCACCACCAGGCCCAAGCCGGCACCCACGCGCAGCCGCCCCATCCGCTGGTGGTCCGCAATCGTCCCGTCCGCACGCGCAGCCATACGCCCTCCCCCGTTCGACCACCGGCAGGACGCGCCGGTGGCTCCGTGCAAGCATTAGACCGTGGAGCGAAAATTCCTGACCCTGGCGGATGTCGCCGATGTGCTGAACATCTCAGCCGCGCAGGCGTACGCCCTGGTCCGCTCCGGGGAACTCCGCGCCATCAAGGTCGGCGGCCGTGGGCAGTGGCGAGTCGCTGAGTCCGACTTCGAGGACTACATCGCCCGGATGTACGCACAGACCGAGGAATCCCTCCGGCAACCTGCGGCGCAGCAGGACTGACAAACGTCAGGGTTGTCGCTGAACCCAGCTGACGGACGACCATCCGATCAGCACGCTGACCCCCCGGCGGGTGAGTTCGAGATAGTCGGCGCCTGCCGTCACCAGCAGGCCCCGGCGTTCACCGCTCGACATGAGCCCCACGCGCACCTCGCTACCGACCCATTCCCGCGCCACCCCCAGCCCGGAGCCGCGTTCGCGACCGGCGGGCGGACTCGCCGGTCCCGGGGCTGGCCCCTCGACCACGGCCACGGCCGCCAGCGCGACCAGAGTCTCGGCATCACCGTCGTGCAGTACCGCGGCGTCCCGGCAGATCAGGTCGACGCGCCCATGACGCACGGTGTCAGTCAACTGCACGCGCACCTCGCAGCCCCGCCACCCCCGCCATCGATCAGCCAGGCCGAGGTCGGCCGCCTCGGCCGCAGCCAGGGCAGCCGCTTCGGCCGCGACATCCCCAACACCGGCGATGTCGGTATCAGCGGCCGTGTCGGGAAGGTCCCACAACTGGGGCGGCCACAGCGAGTCCATGCGGGACACCGTGCACACGGCGCACCGGAGACCGCGACTCGGGGGCGGCGACACGTGAAGCCGCTCACACCCTCTTGACCTGGGATCAACGGCGACGTTGGATGACTCAACAACATCAAACATCACCAAACTGCATCAAACAGACAGTTCTGGTCTCGCATCAGCAAGGGGGCACCCGATGACTCAGACACGTACAACCCATGGCAGCGCATCGCGTAGCGGACAGGAGGAACTGGCGCTGCTGTGGCGACCCCGCGGGGTCACCACCGTGCCCCAGCATCGGGTGCCACCGTTGCCCGATGAGTTGCAGAAGTGGATCGCGCGCACCTGCGCCGCGGTCGTCGAGGTCGCTGCCGGGGTGCGACCCGCGAAGCAACTGTTTCGAGTGGTGCGGCCGGGGCCGCTGGAGCAGTTGCATCGCCGGTCGCGGGTCAATCCCTCCGGAAACGGTTCGGTGCGTCGCGTCACGTCGCTGCGGGTCTCGCAACCGTCCCCGGGCGTGCTCGAGGCGAGTGCCGTGGTGGAGGGAAGTCAGCGTTTCCAAGCAGTGGCGCTGCAGTTGCGGCGCGTGCGCGACGCGTGGCAGGTCACTGCCGTGGAGATCCGCTGACCGGTGGGAGCACGTGCTGTGGTCAGCGACCGCGCTTGCGGTTCGCGCGTTCCGCGCGACGCCGTTCGGCGCGGGAGGCGTTCGGATCCACCGGTACCTCATCGTCCGCGGTATCCACTGCCGACCGTGTTGCGGGGCCGTCCAGCGACGGGGCGGAGTACTCCATCTCCCGGGGCCGCGAGGGCGCCAAACCCTTCGCGCTGACCTCCGGCTGGGGGGTGGGGGCGACGTCACCGCTGGCCACCGCCGCAGCCAACAGGTCAGCGACACCACTGCCCGAGGCGTCCGTGAGCGAATCAATGGCCTCTTGAGCTTCGTCGCTGACCTCGTTGACCTGAACCTCGGCGTTGAAGAGGTACCCGACGGTCTCCTCCTTGATGCCGTCCATCATCCCGTTGAACAGGTCAAAGCCCTCGCGCTGGTACTCGACCAGCGGATCCTTCTGCGCCATGGCGCGCAAACCGATGCCGTGACGCAGGTGATCCATCTCGTGAAGGTGCTCCCGCCACTTGCGATCCAGCACCGACAGCACGACGCGCCGCTCGAACTCGCGCATCGCCTCGCTGCCCAGGTCCTCTTCCCGCGTCTCGTAAGCCTCGATCGCGTCGGCGGCGATCTCCTCGGCGATGAAGTCAGCGGTGAGATCGGTCAGGTCGCCGCCGCTGGCCTCAATGAGTTCGTCGACGGTCACCGACACCGGGTACAGCTGCCGCAATGCGGTCCACAGGGTGTCCAGATCCCAGTCCTCGGCGTAGCCCTCAGCCGTCGCGTTGGCGACGTAGGCACGCACGGTGTCGTCGAGGAAGGTGCGGACCTGTCCGCTGATGTCAGCCCCCTCGAGCACCTCTTGGCGCTCCTTGTAGATCACCAGCCGCTGCCGGTTCAGGACGTCGTCGTACTTGAGGACGTCTTTACGGATCTCGAAGTTCTGCGCCTCCCGCTGCGTCTGGGCGTTCGCGATGGCTTTGGTCACCATGCCCGCCTCGATCGGAACGTCGTCGGGGACATTGAAGCGACGCAAGAAGGCATCGACGATGTCGGCCTTGAACAGGCGCATGAGGTCGTCCTGCAACGACAGGTAGAACCGGGTCTCCCCCGGGTCCCCCTGGCGGCCGGAGCGGCCACGCAACTGGTTGTCGATGCGGCGCGATTCGTGCCGCTCCGTCCCCAGCACATACAGACCACCGGCTGCCGTGACCTCGTCGTGTTCTTTGGCGACCGCTGCTTGCGCCTTCTCCAGCGCAGCTGGCCATGCCGCCTCGTACTCCGCGGGGTTCTCGACCGGGCTCAGGCCCTGCCGCTCCAGTTCCTGGGCCGCCATGAACTCGGAGTTGCCACCGAGCATGATGTCGGTGCCGCGGCCTGCCATGTTGGTGGCCACCGTGACCGCCGACTTGCGTCCGGCCTGAGCCACGATCGTCGCTTCCCGATCGTGCTGCTTGGCGTTGAGCACCTCGTGCTTCACGCCGCGTTTGCGCAACTGGTCCGACAGGTACTCGCTCTTCTCCACACTCACGGTTCCGACCAGCACTGGTTGGCCCAACTCGACCTTCTCGGCGATGTCATCGACCACGGCAGCGAACTTCGCCTCTTCGGTCCGATAGACGAGGTCCGGCTGATCCACGCGGGCCATGGGGCGGTTCGTGGGGATGGGCACGACGCTCATGCCGTAGATCTGCCCGAACTCGGCCGCCTCGGTCATGGCCGTGCCGGTCATGCCGCTGAGCTTGTCGTACAGCCGGAAGTAGTTCTGCAGCGTGATCGTGGCGAGCGTCTGGTTCTCCTCGCGGATCGCGAGGCC
>CAZCRC010000002.1:0-35197 GCA_964500995.1 uncultured Actinomycetes bacterium | reverse complement strand
ATCACGGTGGCGCACAGTAGCCGAGGGATCGCTCGTTTGCGGCTATGGTCGGACCGTGAGCGGATCGGCGACCCGCGTCTTCGTGGCGCGACTGGCAGGTGTGCCCGTCTTCGATCCCAACGGCGATCAGGTGGGCAAGGTTCGCGACTTCGTGATCTCCCTGTTGACCGGTGCCAAACCGCCACGAGTCCTGGGGCTGATCGTCGAGGTCCCGCCGCGGCGCCGCATCTTCCTCCCCATCGGCCGGGTCCGCTCGTTCGACGCCAAGCAGGTCGTCGTCAGCGGTCTTGTCAACCTGCGCCGGTTCGAGAAGCGGCAGTCCGAGACACTCGTGCTCGGCGAACTCCTCGACCGCACCGTCACGCTCAAAGAGGACGGTGCGGCGGTCTCGATCAAGGACGCGGGGATCGAGCAGAACCGGGCTCGGGACTGGGACGTCACTCGCTTGTTCGTCAAACGCGGCGGTGGTGGCTTCCGCCGCCGGGGCGAGACGTTCATCGTCCACTGGGACGACGTCCTCGGCATGCGTGAGCACAACGACGGACAAGGCGCGGACGAGATCCTGCAGCAGATGGACTCCCTCAAACCCGCGGACATCGCGAACATGCTGCGCGACGTGAGTCCGGGCCGACGGGCCCAGATCGCAGCATCCATGGAGGACAGCCGACTGGCCGAGGTGCTGGAAGAACTCCCAGAGGACGACCAGGTCGAGATCCTGTCGGGGCTTGACCTGGAGCGGGCCGCCGATGTGCTCGAGGAGATGTCCCCGGATGACGCCACCGACCTGATCAGTGAACTGGAGCCGCAACTCGCTGCTCTGCTACTGCAGCGCATGGAGCCGGAGGACGCCGAGGACATCCGCCGGCTCCTCACCTACGCCGACGACACCGCTGGCGGCATGATGACCACCGAACCGGTGATCCTGCCCCCAGGCGCGACAGTGGCCGAGGCACTGGCACTCGTACGGTCCACGGAACTGTCCCCCGCGCTGGCATCGCAGGTCTACGTCGTGCGACCGCCACTGGAGAGCCCGACTGGTCGCTACCTGGGCACGGCGCACTTTCAGGCCCTGTTGCGTGAGCCGCCGTCAGCGCTGGTGGCCAGCATCGTGGACCAGGAACTGGAGGCGATTCCCCCCGAAACCGTCCTCGGTCAGGTGGCGCGGTACTTCGCCACCTACAACCTGGTCGCGGTGCCCGTGATCGACGAGAATGATCATCTGCTCGGCGCGGTGACAGTGGACGACCTGCTCGATCACATGCTGCCCGAGGACTGGCGCGAGGAGGAAGAAGACTCCTACGGCCCACCGGAGGTGACCGATGGCTGAGCGACCCAAAGCCGCCCGCCGGTCGACCGGATTGGACGAGCCACTCAACCCGACGCGGGGACCGAACCTGCGTCCCAGCTACGACCCCGAGACGTTCGGACGGATCAGCGAGCGCGTCGCCCGGTACATCGGGTCGTGGAAGTTCATCGCGTGGATGACGATCCTGATCATCGCCTGGGTCGGGTTGAACCTGTGGGGAGCGTGGACCGGAGCCTGGCTCGTCGATCCGTTCCCGTTCATCTTCCTGACCCTGCTGCTGTCCCTGCAGGCCTCGTACGCCGCACCGCTGATCCTGTTGGCGCAGAACCGTCAGGACGACCGCGACCGGGTGCAATACCAGGAGGACCGCGACCGCACGGACCGCCTCATCGCTGACACCGAGTACCTCATGAGGGAGATCGCGGCCCTCCGCATCGCCCTCGGCGAGGTCGCGACGCGCGACTATATGCGTGGCGAACTCAAGGATCTGGCCGAATTGATCGAAGAACGGATCAAGGAGACCAACGATGATCCGTCAGCACCTCGGTGATCTGCTCGTCGAACAGGGCTACGCCACGCCCGAGCAGATCCAGGCCGCCCTGGCCCGACAGGAGAGCGATCCGCAGCGCCTTCGGCTCGGACGCATCCTGGTGCAAGAGGGCGTGATCGACGAGGGAACCCTGGCAGCTGCCCTGGCCCAGACCCACGGCATGAGCAGTGTGAATCTGGACCTGATCGAGGTGGACCCAGGGGTCGCGCGCAGCTTGGACCAAGCCTGCGCGGAACGGCACCTGATGGTTCCGATCGAGTCAGGCGATGACCACATGACAGTGGCAGTCGCCGACCCTGTCGACGTTTTCGCCTTGGACGACCTGCGTCGCCGACTACCCCATCACCACCTCGTCACCGTGGTCGCGCCGGGCGAGCAAATCCGTCGACTGCTCACCAGCGCGTGGGGTGACGAACGGCACCGCCGGGTCATCGCAAAGATGGCGGACCAGGCTCCCACCACCAGTTCGGTTCCACTCGATGCGGACACCGAGAGCGATGAGGGCGCCGCCGCGCTGGTCTCGCAGTTGCTGCAGACCGCCGCCAACCACGGCGCCAGCGACATCCATATCGAGCCACAGTCCAACTCGATCCGGGTGCGGATCCGCGTCGACGGGATCCTGCGTGACCTGATGAAACTGCCGGCAGCCAGCCTCTCGTCGATCACTGCTCGCATCAAGATCATCTCGGGACTGAACGTGTTCGACCGGCGGGTCCCCCAGGACGGTCGCACCAGGCTGCGGATTCAGGACCACGACCGTGACATCCGTGTGTCCACGCTGCCCTCAATCCACGGCGAGAAGATCGTGATGCGGTTGCTGCCGACTGCTGACCGTCTGCCCTCCCTGCCCGAGCTCGGGCTGACGCCGGACCAGGTGACATTGCTGCGTGGGGTCCTGACCCAGCCGCAGGGGTTGGTGTTGGTGACCGGACCCACCGGGTCGGGGAAGTCGAACACGCTGTACGCCGGGCTCGTCGACACGATGGACAACGAGCGCAACGTGATCACGATTGAGGACCCGGTCGAGGTCGAGATCACGGGTATCACCCAGGTGCAGATCAACGAATCGGTGGGCCTCACTTTCGACAACACGCTTCGGGCTGCGCTGCGCCAAGACCCCGATCTGCTGATGGTCGGCGAGATCCGTGACGCCGCCACCGGCAACCTGGCGCTTCGTGCGGCCCTGACGGGTCACATGGTGATGTCCACGTTGCACACCCTTGATGCACCCGGGTCCGTGGTCCGCCTGCTGGATCTCGGCCTGCCGCCCTACCTGGTCGCAGCCTCGCTGAACCTGGTGGTCAGCCAACGGCTGATCCGGCGCAACTGCTCATTCTGCGTGGTTCCCGCCCAACCCGACCCCCAACTCAGCGGACTGCTGGGAATCGACCCGAAAAGATCGCACGGCTGGCTCGCCGGGTCTGGGTGCGCCGCCTGCGACTACACGGGGTACCGAGGTCGGATCGGTATCTTCGACATCCTCACGATCACCCCTAAACTGCGGGACGCGATCGCCGCCAGTGCTGACGAGGGGGTTTTGCGGGCTGCCGCGAAGGAACAGGGCTGGCGCCCCCTGTACCACCAGGGGGTCCGCCTGGTGGAAACCGGAGTGACGACCCCTGACGAACTCCTGCGCGTCGTAGGCGTTCCGACGGAGTCCGACGACGCCCCCCTGGTGCCTGCCCCCTCGGCCCCGTTGTCCGTTCGGCCCAGAGCAGCAGGTGCCCGTAACCTGAACGCATGACTCCCGTTACTTCTGACGCGGTCCAGGCCGCGCTGGCCACGGTCGACGATCCCGAGATCCGACGCCCGATCACCGAGCTGGGCATGGTCGACACCGTCGACATCTCCCCCGATGGCGCCGTCAGCGTGACCGTCCTGCTGACCGTCAGCGGATGTCCCATGCGTACGGAGATCGTGGATCGGGTGACGCGGGCGGTCAACGCCGTCGCTGGAGTCACGGGGGTGCGGGTCGAACTCGGCGTCATGTCCGACGAGCAGCGAAAGGCGATGCGTGAATCGCTGCGCGGCCCCACCCGCGAGATCACGTTCAACCGTGCCGGCAACTTGACCAAGATCTTCGCCGTCGCCTCGGGCAAGGGCGGTGTCGGCAAGTCATCCCTCACGGTCAATCTGGCCGCCGCGATGGCCGCCCGGGGGTTGTCGGTCGGGCTGTTGGACGCCGACATCTACGGCCACTCCGTCCCGCGGATGCTGGGTCTGGACCGCGCGCCCACCGTGGTCGACGGGATGCTATTGCCCCCCGAGAAGCACGGTGTGCGGGCAATCTCGATGCTGCCGTTCAAGCCGGGCGGCTCCGCGGAACCCGTCGCCTTCCGCGGCCCGATGCTGCACCGGGCGTTGGAGCAGTTCCTGACGGATGTGTGGTGGGGCGATCTGGACGTCCTGCTGCTGGACCTGCCACCCGGCACCGGTGATGTGGCGATCTCGTCCGTGCAACTGCTGCCCAACAGCGAACTCATCGTCGTCACGACGCCGCAGCAAGCAGCCGCCGAGGTGGCCGTTCGCGCCGGAATGCTCGCCGTGCAGACCAAGCAGAAGGTCGCAGGAGTCATCGAGAACATGAGCGCCTTCGGTTGCCCCCACTGCGGGGAACCGATCGACATGTTCGGCCACGGCGGGGCAGATACTGTCGCGGCGACCTTGACCCAGGCCTTGGGCACCGAGGTGCCGGTACTGGGACGCGTCCCGTTCGACACCCGCCTTCGAGAAGGCGGCGACGACGGGCAGCCCTTGGCCATCACTGACCCGCAGTCCGCCGCCGGGGCCGCCATCGACGCGATCGCGGCCAACTTGGCTGCCCGGAAGCGGGGGCTCGCGGGCCTGAACCTGGGTGTGACTCCCGCGGGCCGCTGAGTCCGGTGTCGACGCCTGGCCGGATCGCCCACAATGGCTCTGTGAGTGCCCCCACCCCCGATCCCGGTGCGCAGTTCCCGCCGCCCACCGGATCTCCCGTTGCTGTTGCTGCCGACGAGACGCGGGTATGGCCGAAGGTGCTGTTCTGGTTCAGTATCGGCCTCATGGTCGTCGGCGTGATCGGCCTGATCGGTGACTGGGCCACGCGCACGGCCGAGATGAACCGACTCCTGAGCCAGATCGAGGTGTCAGAGGCCGCCATGGGCGCCGCGAAGGACGACATCGCTTCGGTGGAACTGCCCGAGGACCCGAGCGATGCCCAGGAGCAACGGGCGCAAGAGGAGTTGGAAACCGCCAGCGCCCAAGGCCGGGATGACGTGGCGCTGGCCGGTGATGAGGTCGCCGCAGTGACCTTCCTGCCGTGGCACACCGAACTGATCGAGGCCCAACGGGCCTACCTGGCTCACAACCAAGCGTGGGTGGATTACCTGGATCGCGGATCGACCGAACCCCTCACCCTGTTCGGGGACGACAACCGCATCGAACCCACATGGCTCACCGCGGAGCAACAGGTGCGCGCAGCCATCCCTTTCCCGCCACTGCCGACGATCACCTGGCAGGTGGACGAGATCTTCCGCGACGAGGAACCCGAGTCAGGGACCGGCGGAGGAATCCCGGCCTGAAGGGACGGTCACTTGCGCACCGCGTCAGCCGTCGCAGGGTGGTAGGCAGCAAACCCCAAGGCGAACACCACCGCGCCGACCACGAACATCGCCGGCTGCAACCAGAACACGAACCCGATCAGCACGACTTGGACCACGATCCATCCCATCAGCAATGCCCCCGACACGAGTGCCGCAGGAGCGGCGGCAGAGTGTCCGAACACCGCTGTCAGGAAAGCGATGGACATCGGCGCAGCCACGAGACCCAGCAGTGACAACGCCCCGAAGACCCAGGAGTCGCCGGGCAGGAACTCCGGCGGGCTCACCGGCAACTGGTCGGCGGCAATCTCTTCGGTGAGGTACCAGGTGCCGTAATAGGCGCCGATTGCCACGATGCCGGTGACGGTCGCTACCACTGCCCGCCACAGGGGGCCAGGCAGCGCCGCAGCGGCAAGCAAGGAGGGCGCTGAGGGTGTGAGTGACGTTGTCATGATGACCGCCTCCACCTCCAGTTTACGCTTCTGCACGCTCCGAGGGCAGGCCACAACGGCAGCCCAGCGCGGTCCATCTGGGTCACCTTGCTTCAGGTCACCCAACGTCGCTCCGATGAGTCCGAAATGTTGCGCGCACTTCCGGCTCTTGCTGTGGTGGCAGCGGCGGCGCTCACTGCGCCGCAGGCGGCAGCGGCGGCGCCCGAGCAGTGGTGCGGCTCCGCCCGGTCCCAGGTGCTGGAGTGGAGTCTCACTGAGGCCGCACAGAACCGGTCAAAGCCACACGTCACCACTATTCGCAAGAGCCGAACCGTGGTGGATCGGGTCATCGAGTCCCCCGCCGACGGGATCGTGCTGCGGTGCGTGGGTCGGGCCAAGCTGTCCAACGGGTACCGAACCACCGTCACGTATGGCTTCCGGTCCATCGACGGCAACTGGTACCTGTTCCTCAAGCGCGCACGCTGACGACCCACGCCCTACGCTTCTGTGGCGAGGCGAGGAGAACCCATGGCCGGCGACACGAAACGATCCATGTCACCTGTGGACGCCCTGTGGCTCAACATGGACACTCCCGAGAACCTCATGGTGATCGAGGGCGTCATGATGTTCGCCGAGCCGATCGACGTGGCGCGGGCGACCGCGGCGCTTCGCCTGCGACTGCCGGACCGCTATCCCGTGTTCCGACAGATCCCCGCTCAGTCACGCAACCCGTTGGGCGGCTACTACTGGGTGGATGACCCCGACTTCGATGTCGCGCATCATGTCGTCGAAGCCACCCTCGACCGACCCGGCGACGACGAGACGCTGCAGTGCTACGTGTCCGGGCTCATGAGCAAGCCACTCGATCGGGACCGGCCGCTGTGGCAGATCCACATCGTGCACGGGTACCGCGACGGCTCCGCCATGATCGCCCGCTTCCACCATGCCCTGGCAGACGGCACCGCCCTGGCACGCGTGCTCCTCGAACTCACCGATGACTCAGTCGACGACGACCTCATCGAAGCCGACCAGGCCGATCGGGCCACGGCCACCGACTCCACAACGGGCACTTCCCTGCCCAGCCTGGGCAGCTTGATGGGCTCCGCCACGGGGGCGGTGAACGACGCCGTGCGCGGTGGCCTGCACACGATGTCCCGGATCGCCGACATGGCTGATCCGGCACGCTTCTCCGATGCCATCAACCTGGCAAGCAGCACCCCGGAGATCGTCAACAAACTGCTGCTGGCAGGGAGGCCGGTGAGCCCGCTCACTGGTGCGGTCGGGGTCGAAAAGGTGGCGGTGTGGTCGCGACCTCACGACCTGATCGACATCAAGGAGTCGGGGCGGCGCCAGGGGGCCACGATCAACGACATGATGGTCGCAGCTGTCGCCGGCGCCATCCGCACGCACGTCATCGATCACGGTGCAGACCCCCAGGACCTCGCCACCATGGTCCCGGTCAATCTGCGCCCGCTGGACCAACCGCTGCCCCGGGAACTCGGCAACAAGTTCGCACTCGTGATGCTGAGCCTGCCGATCGGGGCCGAAACTCCGCGAGCCCGACTGGAACTTGCCACCCAACGTATGGACACGATCAAGTCCAGCCCCGAGGCCGTCATGACGTTCGGCGTCATCGAGGCACTCGGCGCGATCAACCCCCACCTGGCGCGCACCATGATCGACTTCTTCTCGGCCAAGGGCGTGGGGGTGACGACGAACGTGCCCGGTCCGCGACGCCCTCGCTACTTCGCAGGAGTTCCGGTGACGAGTGTCCTGGGGTGGGCACCCAGCGCCGGGATCCAGACCCTCAACGAGTGCATCTTCAGTTTCGACGGCGGCATTCGGGTGGGCTTCAAGGCCGATCGGGACAACGTCCCCGACCCACACGGACTCGTGGCGGCGTTCGACGATGAACTGATCGCACTGGCGCAGATCTGACGAGCGGGGAATCAGTCCGTGGACAGGTTCACTCCGGCCAGTGCTGCCGCAGGTCCCACAAGATCCCAGCCACCGTCGGCAACCAGCGTCTGGCCGGTGATGTAGTCACCCGCCGGCGAGATCAGGAATGCCACCAGGGCGGCGATCTCGTCGGGGCGCTGCAGTCGGAGCAGGGGGATGACCTGGGCGACCGCAGCCGGGTCGAGCATGTACTTGGTCTCCCAGGCCTCGGTGTGGACGATTCCGGGCGCTACTGCGGCGGTGCGAATCCCGTACCTTCCCCACTCCTGCGCCCACGTGGCCGTGAGGCTCTCCACCGCCGAGCGGGCTGCGGACGAGTGTGACATCCCCGGCATGCCGCGCCGCGGGGTCATGGTGATCGACACGACCTTGCCGTATTCCTGCGGGATCAGACAGCGACCGGCGATCCGGGTGGTGACCCGCCAGACGGCGTCGAAGTTGAGCCGGGTGACCGCACGGAACCCGTTCTCGCTGATCGTTTCGGCCGGTGCGACGAACTGTCCGCCGGCGTTGTTCACGACGCTGTCCAGGTGTCCGGCTCGCTCCAGCGCAGCGTCGATCGCCGCCTCGACCTGATCGGCCTCGCGAACATCAACGGAGTGAGCCCACGCGGTTCCACCTGCCGCAACGATCTCGGCAACCGTCTGCGTCAACGGATCCGGTCGGCGGCCCACACAGAACACCTGCGCACCCAGCGATCCCAAGGCGACGGCCGTGGCTCGCCCGATACCGGAACCCGCCCCACTGACCCACACCGAACGACCGGCCAGACAACCTGGCGCCAACACGCTCACAGCGTTCATCGCATCTCCTGCTGTTCGGCCGCCTGTTCACGTCGGTACGCGGCGCGACGACGGGTCGTGAACCACAGCCCGGGAATCCCCAGGGCCGCCCCTGTGACAGCCACCCAGAGCCACCACTGCGCTCCCGATTGCGCCAGTTGGTCCCGCATGAGGAACAGGATCACCGCCGCGATCGCCCACAGCACGGTCCCGATGGCGACCGCACCGACGCCGTCCTCGTCGAGCGGTTCCACGGTCACCTGATGGTCGTCGGTCATGTCAGGGCCTCCTCGGCGGCGTCGGCATCGGCCGTCGCGCGATGTTGCAGGTCGAACAGATGCAAGGTCGCGGCTACCGCAGCACAGACTATGGCGAACGCCGTGACCACAAGGACGACTACGTTCACCAGCGAGAAGGACAGTGGTGTCGCAAGCAGCAACAGGGCGCCCACGACCGCACCGGGGACCGAAGCGATGGCACTGCAGCCCGCCATGATCGCCAGCGACCGCCATCGGCGTTTGGCCGTCAACTGCGCGCTGCGGCGGCCTGCCTCACCGACGCCCAAGCCCGTCACCGCCGCAGCGGGGGTTGCCACCGCCCACCGCGCGTACAGGTACACCGCCAAGGGGATCAGCACGATCGTCAGCACGCAGGCGACGATCGCCACATAACTGATGGCGCTGCGCCACATGCCCTTGCGCGTCGCCGGTGACCGCACCAAGGCAGCGTTGTCGGCATCCGGCAGGTCCGCGGTGATCGCGGCACTCAGGGCCACACCGTAGGCCGTCAGCAGCGCGGTCGCGATTCCGGCAACGGCCAGGACAATCACCCCCCCGACACCCACATCGGGCGCGCCGACCAGCGCAAGATCGGTGGTCGGGGGCGGTCGATTCACCACTGCCTGCACCCAGTACGACACCAACAGCAGCCCCATCAGGCCCAGGATCACGCCGCCGAACTCACCCCCGTACCGCCGCATGACCACGACCGAACCCGTCAGGATCTGACCCGCGGCCCGCTTCCGGTTCGGGCGGGGATCGGAGTCCCGCCAACGTGTCGCCCGCGCCAGCACCACGATGATTCCGACCAGGATCACCACCAGGACGATCATCAGGATCGGATCGGCCAGGAACGAGATGAAGAGTGCCGATCCGGCGGCCGTGAGGCTGCAGAACATCTCCTCGGCCGATGTCAGCGCGACCGGCAGCGCAACGGCCGACGAGCGACCCTTGTCCTCCTGCCAGGCCACAGGGTGCGTCCACTGCGTCTTCAGGTTCGGCCCCGTCGGCCCGTTGTTGAACGAGGGCGCCTCCTGCCCCCAACGGCCGGCGAACGTCAGCCAGGGGACATCGTCGGTCAACATCCCCACCTCGGGGACGAGTACCTCGGCGGACACCCCGTCGGCCACGCCACTGTTGTCACACCCGAAGCCCGCGGACGCGCTCTTGCCGAACCAGTTGGATTGGGTGAAGTAGGCGGCGTGTGATCCTTCTGACGGGTAGACCGCCACATGGTCACCCGCCGTGAGTACCTTGCGGTCGTCCCAGGCAGCCACCTCGACCCCCTCATGCTGGGCAAACGCGACCGTGGTCGGGCTGGTCGTCAAGGCCTGCTTCGCGGAGTCGGCCTCGAAGAGCAGCTGGATCATCTCCCAGTCGCCCTCGTGCTGGTCGTTCCAGTCGTTGAACACCCACCAGAACCAGTACTGCAGCACGATCGTGTCGGGTTGGTCCGGGTCAGCCGTCACCCGCGCATACACCGTGGGCACGGTCTGCTTGGCCTGGAACCACTCCTCGAAGTCGCAACCCGCGTCCAGCGGGTCCCCGGGGAAGTCCAGGTAGTAGCCCTCACCCACGCCAGCGAGGTCTTGCGGTTCGACACCCTTCTTGACGACTTCGCCGGACGGATCCCGCAGGACCACACTCGGATCGCCCAGCACGGACTCCACCGGGACCGGTCGGTAGGGTTCACCCGGGCCGCACTGATCCTCTTGCACCCGGACCACCACGTAGGGGCTGTATTTCTTCGCGAGGAGTTCCGCTGCGGCAGCCTCAGTGGGTGCCGCCTGTGCCCGGGAGTTGCCAGCCAGTGCACCGACGACGACGGCCACCACCAACAGGGCGAGAACGCCGAGTGTGATGATCCGACGGGTACGTGAGTCCACGGAGCAGGATCAGCGGCCGGTGGTCTGTGCGGGCTGGAAGTCCAGCAGGATGACCTTTTCGCCTGCGCCCCACTCCGAGTCACTCACGAGGTTCACGGGCTCCGAGGCGCCGGGCTGCAGATTGTCGATCTCGGTCTTGGCCGTGGCCACCGGAACGGCATCGGTGTAGACGTACACCCGGACCGTTCCGGTGAGGGGCTGGTTGGACGTATTGGTGAGGGTGCCCCCCACCTTCAGGATCCCGTTCTCGGACAGGATGCTGTATCCGCTGAGTTCCAGTTCCCCGGTCACGGGCACGTTCTCGTCGGGGGCTTCGGGTCGCCCGCCGTTGTCCTCGCTGGCCGAGGCCGCACCGTCCTGTTGGGATTCCGCAGCCCGATCCCGGTCCGATTGCAGTTCCTCGGCACCGGGGTCGTCGGTCTGTTCGACTGCTTCCTCGGTCAGGATGAGACCAGGGCTGGTCATCACCTGCCAGAACCATGCCCCCATGAACAGCAGCGCAGCACCGGTCACGATCGCCGCGACTGCGAGGACCTTGGGGTGATGCGGCACCTCGGTGGGGCGCCGGTCGCTGGCCCTGGGCTTGTCCTTCACGTCAGTCACGGGTACAGGCTAAGCCCCGCGGCACACCGGAACCCGCACTTGGTCGGAGTCAGTCCTGCAACTGCGCAATAACGTGATCGATGCAACGGGTCAACGCCGCCACGTCGTCCGGCTCGACTGCTGGGAACATCGCGACGCGCAGCTGGTTGCGGCCCAGCTTGCGGTACGGCTCGGTGTCCACGACGCCGTTGGCGCGCAGGGCGGCAGCCACCGCGGCAGCATCGACGCTGTCCTCGAAGTCGACCGTGCCCACAACGTTCGACCGCAGTGTCGGCTCGGCCACGAACGGCGTGGTCAGCGGATTGGCCTCGGCCCACGAGTACAGGTTCGCGGCGGACTCCGCGGTCCGCTCCGCGCACCACTTCAGCCCGCCGTTGCCGTTGAACCAGTCGACCTGCTCCGCCATCAGCCAGATCGTGGCCAGTGCGGGGGTGTTGTACGTCTGGTCTTTGAGCGAGTTGTCGATCGCCGTCGTCAGGCTCAGGAACTCGGGGATGTATCGACCTGAGGCCTGGATCTGCTGAGCCCGCTCCAAAGCCGCGGGTGACATGAGGGCCAACCACAACCCGCCATCGCTGGCGAAGGACTTCTGCGGCGCGAAGTAGTACACATCGCTCTCGGCGACATCGACCCACAACCCGCCAGCGGCAGACGTCGCGTCGAACAACATCAAGGCGTCGTCGTCGGCACCGGCAACCCGTGCGGGAGTGATCGCCACTCCCGTCGAGGTCTCGTTGTGGGGTGTGGCATACACGTCAACGCCACCTTCGGCGCGGAAGGCGGGCGCACTGCCGGGGTCGGACGTGACCACGGTCGGGTCGCCCAGGAATGGCGCCGTCTTGACGGACTTGACGAACTTGCCGCCGAACTCGCCGAAGGACAGGAACTGCGCCCGATCACGCACCAGACCGAAGGCCGCGACCTCCCAGAACGCCGTCGTTCCACCATTGCCGAGGATGATCTCGTAGCCGTCCGGGAGCGCGAAGAGCTCGCGCAGCCCACTACGCAGGCGCCCTACCTGGGACTTGACCGTCTTCTGTCGATGACTGGTTCCCAGGTACGAGTTCGCCACCTCGGCCAACGACGCCACCTGTGCGGGACGCACCTTCGACGGTCCCGACCCGAAACGGCCGTCGGCCGGGAGCAGGTCAGCGGGGATGGTGATGTCAGCGGGGTTGACGCCCATGTGGTGATTCCTCCAGCAGAAGCGCCGAAACTGGTGTCCGGCGTGACTACCACGGTAGTCCCCTGCCGTTCGGCGCCCCAAACGCCCGACCGGGATCAGGTGGGCCGGTCGGCGGGCATCCCACTGGCGGTGAACATGCCGGGATCCCATCCGGGCACCTGCTCCGGGGTGCGCGGCGCAGGTCCGACGTACCGGGCCGACGGCCGGATCAGGCGACCCGTCTTCTTCTGCTCCAAGATGTGGGCGCTCCAGCCCGCCAACCGGGCGCACGTGAACATGCTCGTGAACAGGTGGGCGGGAACCTCGGCGAAATCCAGGACAATCGCGGCCCAGAACTCGACGTTGGTCTCCAGCACTCGGTCGGGCCGACGCTCACGCAGTTCCGCGAGGGCGGCCTCTTCCAAGGCGGCCGCGACCTCATAGCGGGGGGCATCGAGCTCGAGAGCGGTTCGACGCAGCACCCGGGCCCGGGGGTCCTCCGCCCGGTAGACCCGGTGCCCGAACCCCATGAGCCGCTCACCGCGGTCCAGCACGCCCTTGACGTAGCCGCGGGGGTCCTCGGTGCGTTCGATCTCCTCGATCATGCCGAGCACTCGGGACGGCGCCCCACCGTGCAGCGGCCCGGACATCGCTCCGACCGCACCGGAGATGGCGGCAGCGACGTCGGCTCCGGTCGAGGCGATCACGCGGGCGGTGAACGTCGACGCGTTCATGCCGTGTTCGGCGGCTGACACGAAGTACGCATCCACAGCCTCGACGTGGCGGGGGTCGGGCTCTCCCCGCCAGCGGATCATCATGCGCTCGACGATCGTCTTGGCCTGATCGATCTGAGCCTGCGGGACCATGGGGACACCCAGTCCCCGCGCCGACTGGGCCACGAAGGACATGGCCATGACGGACACGTGGGCGAGGTTCTCGCGTGCGGTGTCGTCGTCGCAGTCCAGCAGCGGCCGCAGTCCCCACCCGGGCGCGAGCATCGCGATGGCGGACTGGATATCGACGCGCACGTCACCGGAGTGGATAGGCAGCGGATACGGTTCCGCGGGGGGCAGCCCGGGGTTGAACTCGTTGTCCACGAGCAGGCCCCAGACGTTGGCGAACGACACCCGTCCGACCAAGTCCTCGATGTTCACGCCGCGGTAACGCAGGGCGCCACCGTCCTTGTCCGGTTCGGCGATCTCAGTCTCGAAGGCGATGACTCCCTCGAGCCCCGGTACGAACTCCGACATCTCCGGCCTCCCTAGCCTCGCGTCTGAGGCGATTCAACCTGATCCCCGTGCGCACGGTACACGCGGCTCCCCGATGACGGTCAGGGAGCCAGTCGTGTCACCTGCCAATCCTGGGCCACATCCAGGGCCGCGTCAGGGTGCCGAGCCGTGAATCGAAGCCGGTCATGCAGTCGAGACGGCTGCCCCTGCCAGAACTCCACCTCGGTGACGGTCACGCGGTAACCGCCCCAGTGCTTGGGCGCGGGGATCACGTCGCTGGACTGGAATCGTTCCTCGACTTCGCGGACCCTGGCCGCAAGTTCGGCCCGTGACGCAAGCGGCTGGGACTGGGGGGATGCCCAGGCCCCGATCCGAGCCCCGCGCGGCCGGGAGTCGAAATACTCCTGCACCACTGACCGCGACACCTGCTCCGCGACGCCGGTGAAGCGGACTTGCCGATGCTGGGGAAGCCACGCGAACAGCAGCGCCACCCGTGGGTCATGGCTGATCTCGACGGCCTTGGCCGAGTCCAGATTCGTGAAGAACACCACGCCCTCGCGGTCGACTGCCTTGGCGAGCACCATCCGCACGGCGGGGCCCGCCGGCCCACACGTGGCCAGACTCATGGCGGTCGGTTCCTTGACGCCGGCCTCGGTCGCTTCGTCCAGCCAGCGCTGGAACTGCGTCAGTGGCTCGCCAGCTACTTCGTCGTCAGCGAGGCCGGGGACCTCGTAGTCCACGCGCTCGAAGGCGTCGCGATTCACCATCGTCGGGGATCGCCCAGCCACTCGGTCAGGGCCTGCGTGACGATGGCGTCCACGGATGATCCGGAGTGCTTGGCAATGGCTTTGAGTTCCTTGCGCACCCGCTTGGGCACCCGGGCGTCGAGCGAGACCAGTTTCTCCGGTTTCGCGGGCTTGCCGGGCCGGGCACGCAGCGAGTCCGACGTTGCCTGCCCGGCGGACTGGAACTTCTTGCCGCCCTTCGACTTGCCCCGCTTCGACCCGGACGACTGTTTCGCTGCGTCCGCTGCCGCGTTCTCGCGCGCCAGTTGGGTCGGCAGTTGCGTCGGCTCCACCGACAACGCGGGATGCAGGTCGGCGTCCTCGGCGCGTTTCAGGGCAGGTCGTGGTTGCGGTTTCATCTGGTTGCTCCCCTGGCCGTGCGGGTCCGGGCATACAACTCGCCGAACACCTCGTCGAACACTTTGCCCACCACAGCACCGGCTCGGCCGTTGGCTCGGAACGGCACGCCCGCACCCTCGGCCCGCTGGACGACGGACCGCTCGGGGATCGGGGGCGGCACGAGCAGGGCCGGGTAGGCCTGCTGCAGTTCCTTGAGTCGGTACTTGTGTTCGCCCACAGTGCTGCGCATCCGATTGACCACGATGCCGAGTGCCCGCAGCCGCAGGTTCGTGTGGTCCCGCACGACGGTCACCGCGTCGAGGGCCTGCTCGGCGCCGGTCAGGGCGAAGTAGCCCGGTTCCGTCACCACCACGGCGTGTGTGGCGGCCGCCAGACCGTTGCGGGTGATCTCGCCCAGCGAGGGTGGGCTGTCCATCAGGACGAGGTCGTAGTCGTCCGCCACCCCGCGCAGCGCGCGCCGCAGCCGCAGGGCAGAGGACGCGTCGCCCGGCCGGTTGCGATGCTCCAGGGCCGGTTCCGACGGAATGAGGTCCACCTGCGGGCCCCAGCCACTGGCCGTGATGGCGTCGGCTGCGACCCCATCACGCGCGTCGGCCAGCACGTCCCCGGTCGTGAACCGGATCGTGGCGGGGTTCAGACCCAAGGTGGCGTTGGCCTGCGGATCGAGATCCACCACCAGGACCCGCAAGCCACGGTTCGCCGCCGCCTCAGCGAGTCCGAGCGACACTGTGGTCTTGCCGACACCACCTTTGAGTGCCACCACCGCGATCGCCAACATGCGGGTCAGTGTGCCACCCGCAGGTGAACCCGTCGGGTCCGGCACGCGGGCCAGGTCACGCGTTCTTGATCATCGTGTAGGCCGCGAGGGCATCCTGTCGGGCCTGAGCATGATCGACCATGCGCTGCGGATAGCCGTGTGCGTAGCCGTCGGGACTCTCCCACGGAGTGTGCACCGAGGCACCCGGCAGGTGCGCCAACTCGGGGACGAACCGGCGCACGTAGTCCCCTGTGGGGTCGAACTTCTGACCCTGCAACACCGGATTGAAGACCCGGTAGTAGGGCGCAGCGTCCATGCCCGTCCCGGCCACCCACTGCCAGCCGAGACTGTTGTTGGCCACGTCACCGTCACGAAGATGGGACAGGAACCAGCGCGCCCCCCACTGCCACGGCAGCAACAGGTCCTTGGTCAGGAAGGACGCCACCACCATGCGACTGCGGTTGTGCAGCCACCCGGTGGCCTGCAGCTGCCGCATCCCCGCATCGACCATGGGGTAGCCCGTGCGGCCCTGACACCACGCCTGGAACTGTTCGTTGTCCTGCCGCCACGGGAACGCGTCGAAGCGGCGGTCGATGTTGCCCCACGCGGCATCTGGCCGGCGGTAGAGGACATCGGCGTAGAACTCCCGCCAACACAACTGGCGCACGAAACCGGTGGCGGCCCCGGCCGCAGCGACGATCGTGCGCGGGTGGATCTCACCGAAGTGCAGCGCCGCCCCCAGCCGACTGGTGGCAGGAATGTCCGGGCGGTTGCGATCCGCGTCGTACCCGTCGGCCCGGACCAGGAACGTCTCAAGGAGTTCCTGGGCGACGATCTCGCCGGCGGGCTCCCCGTCAGCTGGCAGCGGATCGGCGTCCGGCTCACCCGCGACGAACTGCGGCTCACTGCTGACCGGACCATCGACCGCTCGGCCCTGCCAGACCCGCCAGTAGGGCGTGAACACGGCGAAGGCACTGCCATCGGGCTTGGTGACCGATCCGGGCGGGTGCAGGAACGGTGAATCCGCAGATCGCATCGCCACCCTCACCTGGGCCAAGGCCGCCGCCACGGCTGCGTCCCGTCGCACCCCGTAGGGCGAGTAGTCACCCGAGACCAGCACCTGATCGCAGCCGTGAGCGGACGCGAGTTGGGGCATCACCTGGCGCGGATCGCCCGTGCGGATGAGGAGTCCGCCGCCACCGCGCTCCTTGATGCGCCGGTCGAGGGCCTGTAGGGATCCGCTCAGATGCGCCAGTCGGACCGGGCCGGCTGACCGCAGCAACCGGGGGTCCAGGACGAAGACCGGGATGATGGGGGTGTCACCCGCCGCAGCCAGGGCGCCATGGTCGTCGAGTCGCAGGTCCCGCCGGAACCACACCATCACCGCCACCCGACCACGGTAGATGCGGACAGCGGTGGCGGCATTTCCGCCCACCACCGGAAATGCCGTGCCCCGCTGGTGCGTTGAGTGGGCCACAATGGCATTACGGGGTTCACCCGGAACGAGGCAGGAGGACCAGGTGGGCGACCTCATCGACACCACCGAGATGTACCTGCGCACGGTCTTCGAACTCGAAGAAGAGGGCACCCCGCCGCTGCGCGCTCGCATCGCCGAGCGCCTGGAGCAGAGCGGGCCGACCGTGTCCCAGACGGTGGCGCGGATGGAACGCGACGGCCTGCTACGCGTGGGGCCGCAGCGCGTGATCGAGCTCAGTCCCATGGGGCGGGCGATGGCAGCGCGGGTGATGCGCAAGCACCGCCTCGCCGAGTGCATGCTCGTCGACGTCATCAAGATCGACTGGGATCAGGTTCATGCCGAGGCGTGCCGGTGGGAACACGTCATGAGCGATGACGTCGAGCGGCACCTGCTCGATCTGCTGGGCCACCCGACCATGTCTCCCTTCGGCAACCCCATCCCCGCGCTCGACGAACTGGACCCCGGTTTCGTGAGTCCCGACGCGCAAAGCGCCCCCCTGAGTCTGCTCGCCGCAGCTGACGACAACGTGGGATACGTCGTGGTGCGACGGATCGAGGAAACGGCCCAGGCAGATGACGGCGCACTCACCTCGTTCCGCCGAGCGGGTGTCACCGTGGGCGCCGTGGTCAAGTGCCGGCGCAGCGACGACCGCATCCTGGTCGGCAGCGGCGGCGAATACACCGAGGTCAGCGAAGCCACCGCAGCTCATGTGTGGGTGTCCCCCAGCCGCGAGCCACAAGGAGAGGACACACATGCAACTCGATGACACCTGCCGCACCGAGGTCACGAATCGGCTCAAGCGCATCCAAGGTCAGGTGGCGGGAATCATCTCGATGATCGACGAGGGCCGCGATTGCACCGACGTCGTGACCCAGATGGCAGCAGCCAGCCGCGCCTTGGACCGTGCCGGCCTGAAGGTGATCAGCGACGGCCTCCAGCAATGCGCCGCTGCCAACGCCCGCGGCGAGGAACCCCCGATGAGCCCCGAGCAACTCGAGAAGTTGTTCCTGAGCCTGTCGTGATGGGGGACACTGCCAGCATGACCGTGATCGTCCGGGCCGCTGACACGTTGACGCCCGACCCCATCTGCGCCGCCGCCATCGACGACGCCTGGAAGGCTGCACTGGCCGACCACGGCCCGGAGGCAGTCGGGGGCCACTTGGGCATCCGCGCCGACGACGAGCGGGTCGTGACGCACCGGTTCGCCTGCACCCTGCCGGGCTACCCGGGCTGGGAATGGTGGGTCAGCGTGACCCGCCCGAAGCGTTCGCGCAGCGTCACTATCAACGAGGTGACCCTGGCGACCGGACCGGAGTCGCTCGTGCCGCAGCCGTGGGTGCCGTGGTCCGACCGGTTGCGCCCCGGCGATCTCACCCCCGGAACCGTGGTTCCGACTCCTGCCGACGAGGCCCGCCTCGCCCCCGGGTGGAGCGGCGACGACGACCTTGCCTCCGAGCTCGATCCAGGACCGCTTCATCCCGTCAACTGGGAACCGGGGCTGGGACGGCAGCGGGTGCCGTCCCCCTTCGGCCGGGAGTCCGCGGCGTCGCGCTGGTACGCCGGCGAACACGGCCCCCGCAGCCCCCTGGCCAAAGCCGCTCCTGGTCCGTGCGTGTCGTGCGGGTGGCTGCTCACGATCGGCGGACCACTGGGCCAGATGTTCGGCATCTGCACCAACATGCTCTCCCCCTCCGATGGACGCGTCGTGGCGTTCGACCACGGCTGTGGTGGGCATTCCGAGGCAGCGCCGGTCATCGTGCGCGCCGAGTCCGCGCGTTCCGTGGTGGATGATCACATCGTCGACGACTTGGACATGGGCCACTCCTGACCCACCCCCGCCTCGCCGATAGGCTGTCCCCGCACACCATTGTTGGAGGGTCATGCGCCGCGCTCACGCTCTCGGTATCACCGCCTTGGCGGCTGCCTCACTGACCCTGACCGCCTGCGAGAAGCCCGCACCCGGGGTGACGGTCTTCAGCGGCCCCCGCAGTGTCACGACCGAGGCGCAGTGTTGGGCGTTCACGTCCGACCAGTTGTCCCCCGGCGAATGTGCTGCCGAGATCCTGAACGGCGAGACGACGGACGGTGTCGAGCAACTGCCGGTGTCGGCTGGCAACACCGTGGGCATCAGCGTCGATCCGGTCGTCGCCGAATCCGGGTGGAACATCGTGATCGGGGGGCAGCAGTTGTCGCAGACCCCGCTGACCACCACGTACTTCCGCTTCACCCTGCCGCTGCAGGTGGGAACCCAGACGCTGCCACTGCAGATCGTGTCGGGCCAGAACACCAAGATCCGTGGTGTGTGGATCGTGGCTCTGCAGCCGGGCCTGAGCTGACCAGTTCCCCCAGTCAGACGTCCAGATCGTCGGCGACAGCGCGCAGCACCTGAGCCGTGCGGGCCGCCTTGGCGTCGTCGGGGTAGCGGCCCTTACGGAGCTGGTTGGAGACCGCGTCCAGGGACTTGATGACGTCCTCCAGGATCACCGCGAGTTCCTCGGCCGGGCGCCGACCCGCCTTGACCACAGACGGGGGCGTCTCCAGGATCTCGACGGACAGCGCCTGCTTGCCTTTGCGTCCTTCGGCGACGCTGAAATCGACTCGGGTTCCCTGGCGCAACTGGGTGACACCGGCGGGCAGCGCAGAGACGTGCACGAAGACGTCCTCGCCGTCCTCCGTCGTGAGGAAACCGAAGCCCTTCTCGGCGTTGAAGAATCTGACCCGCCCGGTCGGCACGATGTACTCCTCGATCGATGTGACGGCGCGCCCATCACTGACGGCCCAGGCTAGTCCACCAGGGGGAGATCCCACGAACTTCGGTTCAGTTGCCCTGGGACGAGTTCGGCGGGAGCGAGCCGTTCGTTCAGCGCTCCGGTGCGGAAACCGCGCCGATCCACTGTGGCGGTGGGGAATCCCGTCGCCGCCACCACCGCAGTCAGGTCACACCCGCTGGTCGCAGCGGCGACCCACTCGGAGTCGATCTCGATGCTGGCACGATCGCCCAAGTCACGGACCCGGACATTGCGTACCGGGATCCCGACGCGCGCCAGTTCCGCCCTGACGGCAGCCTCGGCGCGATCGATGCGCGCCAGTCGCTCCGGATCCACCTCGATGCCGTAGGCGACCCGACTGGCCAGGCACGCCGCCTGCGGCTTGTCCCAGGTGGGCAGACCCCATCGGCGGGATGCCTCGCGGATGTGGGCTTTGCTCAGTCCGACATCGGCCAACGGGGTCACAACATCCCGTTCGGCCGCGGCCCGCAGCCCAGGTCGGTGCGGTTCGGCCAAGTCATCAGCGTTGGTGCCGGTGGCCACATGCGCGATCCCCCGCTGTTGCGCCAAGGAACTCAACTCATCACCGAGGGCCGATTTGCAGTGGTAGCACCGGTCGGGCCCGTTGCGTCGGTACCCGTCGCGCTGCAGTTCATCGGTGGCGACGGCAACGTGTGCCACCCCGAGTCCCGTCGCGAACCGGTGGGCTGCGGCCCACTCCCCGTCGGCGAGCGAGGCACTGGTGGACGTGGCGGCGAGCACGGACTGCGACCCGAGGGAGCGCACCGCGGCAGCCAGCAGAAAGGCGGAGTCCGCCCCACCGCTGAAGGCGACCACCACGGAGCGCAACTCGACGAGCCGGTCGTGCAGCGCAGCAAGGCGTCCCCCGAGGTCGTCGGTCACGCCTTGCCTTGGGCCGCCACCGCTGCCGCCGCCTCGGCTGCGGCGGCGGGATCCAGATACTCACCACCTGGGGTCAGCGGACGCAGGTCGTCGTCCAAGCGGTAGACGAGCGGGATCCCCGTAGGAATGTTCAGTCCCACGATGTCGTCGTCGCTGATCCCGTCGAGGTGCTTGACCAAGGCCCGCAGTGAGTTGCCGTGGGCGGTCACCAGAACGGTCCGGCCATCGCGCAGGTCCGGAACGATCGCGTCGTACCAGTACGGCAGCATGCGGTCGACGACGTCCTTGAGGCACTCCGCGGCCGGCATCTGCTCGGGAGCGAGCTGCGCGTAACGCGGATCGTAGGTCTGGGCCCATTCGTTGTCGGGGTCGATGGGCGGGGGCGGGGTGTCGTAGGCCCGCCGCCAGAGCATGAACTGCTCCTCGCCGAACTCGGCCAACGTCTCGGCTTTGTTCTTGCCTTGCAGGGCCCCGTAGTGGCGCTCGTTCAGGCGCCAGTGCCGGCGCACCGGGATCCAGGGCCGTTCGGCGGCGTGCAGCGCGATCTCCGATGTCCGGATCGCGCGCCGGAGCAGCGACGTGTGCACCACGTCGGGCAACAGGTCCTGGTCGGCCAACATGCGCCCGCCCCGTTCAGCCTCGGCCGCGCCCTGCTCGGTCAGGTCGACGTCAACCCAGCCGGTGAAGAGGTTCTTGGCGTTCCAGTCGCTTTGGCCGTGCCGCAGCAGAATCACTGTCATGGGTGAACTCATGAGTCGGATTCTGCCCCATCGGGGGCCAGGTGAGCGAAGGCCGCCAGGTTCCGGGTGGGTTCACCTCGCGCCAGGCGCCACTTCCATTCGGCCGTGATGGCGCTCGCGAACCCCTTCTCGAGAATGACGTTGAAATCGCCGTCAGCGTGGAGCAGTACCTGACCGAGCACCTGGTCGATCACCTCGCCGCTCACGCACTCCAACGGGATCCGGCCCACCAGGTAGATGTCCCCCAGGTGATCCACGCTGTACGCCACCCCGAACATGCGAGCGTTGCGCTCCAGCAGCCAGCGGTAGACCTCGGCGAAGTTCTCGTCCGGATGCCGGGCCACGAACGCGTTGACACTCACCGAGTGGGCGCCGACCACCAGCGCCACCGTGGTGCGCAACTTCTTCTCGCCCGGTAACTGCACGACGAACGTCCCGGGTGCGGATTCATCGACCTCGAACTCCCCCGCGGCCAGGTACTCGCGGACCACGTCGGCGGCGGGAGTGCTCACGGTTCCTCCGGTCAGTTGGCGGCCTGCAGGACCCGCGGGCGGGACCGGGCGATCGCCTCGTCGTAGACCGAGAGCGTACCTGCGGCTGTGGCGGCCCAGCTGAACTTCTCGGCGTGCTGACGAGCACCCTGCGCCAGCGACGTCCGCCACTGGGGGGAGTCGAGGAGCCCAGCCAGCACGTCGGCCCAACGGCGCGGGTCGTGGCCGTCCACGAGCACCCCACTGGCGCCGTCAGCCACAGCCGTCCGCAATCCACCCACTGCGGCTGCCACCACCGGGGTTCCGCTGGCCTGGGCTTCGAGGGCCACCAGACCGAAGGACTCCGAGTGCGACGGAACGGCCACGAGGTCGGCGGCGGCGTACAGATCCGCGAGTTCCGCAGGAGGGACGGGCGGCAGGAACGTGACCAGGTCGCTGATGCCGCCGGCGGCGGCCAGGTCCACGAGTTCGTCAGGGTGGGCCATACCGGATCCGGACAGACCACCACAGATCACGAGCCGCAGGTCGTCGCGTCGCTGCGGCTCGCGAGAGACCAGGTCCGACACCGCCCGCAGCAGCAGGTCAGGGGCCTTGAGTGGCTGGATCCGACCCACGAACAGGACGATCTGTTTGTCGGTGGGCAGGCCCGCTCGGCGCCGTGCCCCCGTCCGGTCCACGGGCCGGAAGGTCGCCAGATCGACGCCGGGATGGACCACGCGGACATCCTCCGCTGCGGCGTCATAGTGGTGCATCAGGTCGAATCGTTCATCGGCGGTGTTGGCGATGAGCCGGTCGGCCGCCGACACGATCTGCTCTTCGCCCACCACCCGGATCAGGGGTTCGGGTCGATCGTGCAGCGCGAGGTGGGAGTTCTTGACCTTGGCCATCGTGTGCATCGAATGAACCAGCGGCACGTTCCAGCGCTGCGCAGCCAACCAGCCCGCCTGTCCGGACAACCAGTAGTGACTGTGGACGACGTCGTAGTAGTGCTCGGGCCGCGACATGTGGATGCGCATCAGCTCAGCCGTGAACGGGCAGACCTGACCCGGCAGGTCCTCTTTGCGAAGGCCTTCGAACGGACCGGCGGCCAGGTTGTGCACGGTGACACCCGGTGCCATCTGCTCGGTCTCGGGCTGTCGCGAGGACGTCGCCCGCGTGAAGACGTCGACCTCGGCACCGGAATCGGCGATGAGTTTGGCGGTCTGGGCGATATAGACGTTCATGCCACCGGCGTCGCCGGTGCCCGGTTGGTCCAACGGCGACGTATGCATGCTGATCATCGCCACCCGCAGGTGGGCAGGGTGGATCCGCGGCAGGGACATCACGCAACCCTTTCGTCGACGACTGTGCCAGGGCACAAACGCCCGGCCACGGGGAGTCATTCCCGACGCAGCGGCGGGGCAAACCGCAGGCTCAGTTGGTGACCTCGGAGATAGCCGTCATGGGATCGACGCTGACTTCGGCGTAACTCTTGCCCGTGACGATGTGGATCATGCGCATGCTGACAGTGACGGCATGGTCAGCGAAGCGCTCGTAGTAGCGGGACAGCAGGGTGACGTCGATGGCCTCTTCCACGCCGTGGGGCCAGTCCGGTGCCATCACGATCGTGAACAGCTCCCGATGCAGTCGATCCATCTGATCGTCGTAGGACTCCACGGCGCTGACGTGGCTCACATCCTTGGACAGGATCACCATGCCCGTCTTGCTGCAGATGGCCTCGGCAAGTCCGCCCATCTGCGCGAACGTCCCACGCAGTTCCGGGGGGATGCTGGATTTCGGGTACCTCAGCCGGGTCTGTTTGGCCACGTGTTTGGCGAGGTCGCCCATCCGCTCCACGGACATCGACATGCGGATGCCACTCATGACGATTCGCAGGTCGGTGGCGACGGGGGCTTGTCGAGCCGCGATCTCGAAACACTGGTCATCGATCTCGGCAGCCAGGGCGTCGACCGCCTCGTCCCCCTCGATCACGGACTCCGCGAGTTGCAGGTCCGCGTCCAGCAACGCCTGCGTCGCACGGTTGATCGCGGAACCGACCAGGCGGGTCATCTGGACGAGTTCGTCCGTCACGGAATCCAGCTGCTCGTGGTAGAGCTCGCGCATACCCACCTCCCGGTGCATAGGGTTGCCATTCTACGGACGGCAGCCGCATCGCCGTGCCAACGCGGGTGTGAACAACCGGTGGCCACCGGACGAACTCCTGTTGAGCGGGCGCCGACCATCCGCCGAACTCCCCGTGGAGCGCTCCGTCGGATGACGGGGGGCGGGGGCACAAACCCGTACAGTCGGGGTGTGGTGCGCTGGCTGGGACGCGAACGGGAGCCGGGTGACCCGACCCCAGAGACGGATGACCCGATCCCCGACCTGGCGGCGCAGTCCGGCGATGCCATCGCCGAGCGACCCCCCATCGCGGGCCAAGTGATGGACCTGCTGCGCGAACTACCCGGCCTGGTGCTGGTGGTCGACAACGACGGCACGGTGCTGTGGACCTCCCCGGACGCTGCGGAGTTGCGCCTCGTGCGACGCGATCGGTTGGCATTCGATTCTCTGCGGGATTGTGCGCTGAAGGTCCTGGCGAACGGGCAGACGGTGGTCACCGATGTGTCACTGCGGCGCCCACCGATGCGCAAGATCAGCGTGGACCTGCGCGTGCGTGGCATCCCACTGGCGGACGAACGAGTGCTGCTGCTGCTGACGGACCTGACCGAGGAGAACAGGCTTGCCGCGGTGCGCCGCGACTTCATCGCCAACGTCAGCCATGAGTTGAAGACCCCGGTCGGCGCGATGAGCCTGTTGGCAGAAGCCCTCGTCGCAGCACGCGACGATCCGGACACCGTGCAGCACTTCGCCCACCGTATGCAGAGCGAAGCCGCCCGACTCGCACAACTCATCAACGACGTCATCGACCTGTCGCGGGTGCAGGGCGACGATCCGCTGACTCACGCCGAGGCCGTCAGCGTGGACGGCCTGGTGGAGTCGGCCGTGGACTTCGTGCGCGGGGGTGCGGAACTCAAGGACATCGAGGTCATCCTGGGGGGCCCGCGCGGTGCCTACGTGTACGGCGATGTCGCCCAGTTGGAGACCGCATTGCGCAACGTGCTGAGCAACGCGATCGCCTACAGCGAACCTTCCACTCGTGTGGCGGTCGCGGTGCGCACGTCGCCGACACTGGTCGAGATCGACGTCAAGGACCAGGGCATGGGGATCCCCGACAGCGAGCAGGACCGGATCTTCGAACGGTTCTACCGCGTCGATGAAGCCCGTTCGCGGGTGACCGGGGGCACCGGCCTGGGCCTGTCGATCGTCCGCAACGTATGCCGCAACCACGGCGGCGATTGCCTGGTGTGGTCGGTCGAGAACGAGGGTTCGACGTTCACGCTGCAGTTGCCGCGATACGACGAGGACGTGGATTCCCACGCATGGCAGGAGGAGACACGATGACGCGGGTACTGGTGGTCGAGGACGAGGAGTCGTTCCGCGACGCGCTCGGATTCATGCTGCGCAAGGAGGGCTACGACGTCGAGGTCGCGGCCGATGGCCTCAAAGCGATCGAACAGTACGACCGCAACGGCGCCGACCTCATCCTGCTGGATCTCATGCTGCCCGGGATGTCCGGCACCGACGTCTGCCGGACGATCCGGGCCAAATCACGCGTCCCGATCATCATGGTCACCGCCAAGGACACCGAGATCGACAAGGTCGTCGGCCTGGAACTCGGTGCCGACGACTACGTGACCAAACCGTTCTCCAGCCGGGAACTCACCGCCCGCATCAAGGCAGTCCTGCGACGCGGGCCGGACCCCGATGATGTGGTGACGAGCATCGTCGAGGCGGGCCCGGTGCGCATGGATGTGGAGCGGCACGTCGTCGCCGTGAGCGGCACCGAAGTCGCATTGCCGCTCAAGGAGTTCGATCTGCTGGAGCTCCTGCTCCGCAACGCCGGCCGCGTGCTGACGCGTGGGCAGTTGATCGACCGGGTCTGGGGCTCGGACTACGTCGGGGACACCAAGACCCTGGACGTCCATGTCAAGCGGCTGCGCGCCAAGATCGAAACGGACCCGGCGAATCCGCAGCACCTGCTGACGGTGCGCGGGCTCGGCTACAAGTTCGAATCCTGACCGTCAGCCCGCGGGGCTAGGGGTCGGCTCGGTCGTCGCGCCGTCGGTCGAGGCGCCCTCGTCGGTAGCCGCGCCTTCGCCCTGCGGCTCGGCTGCCTCGGACTCCGAGTGACCGGTGTCGACATTGACCTTGACGGGGATGGGGGTGGTTCCTTCGGGAGCCGCGGAGGCATAGAAGCCCGACGGCGGCACGATGAGCGCGGGGAACGTCTGCTCGCCGGCGGTCTTGAATGTCATCACGACATCGACGTAGGTGCCCGCCGGGGCATCCAGAGTGGCGAACTCCGCAGATGCCGCAGCCTCTGTCGCGGCGCTGGCCTTGCCGGACTGGATGGCGACCGCCTTCTGCGGCGGGACCACGATGGGGTCGGGCGACATCTTGGCCGTCACACCACCGGCGGTGATCGACGTGACCTCGTCCTCGACCAAGGTGGGGTTGAAGACCGTGCCCAGGAACGCCGCTTTGCCGCTCTTGGGATCGCCGGCGACCAGTGTCGCGGAGTCGATCGAGATGTCAGCGGCGGTGACCTGGGTACCGTCGCCTGATGCGCTTTGGGTGGTGGTCGCAGCATTGTTGCCCGACCAGCAGCCGGACAGACCCGGCACCATCACGGCAGCCAGCCCGAGAGCCACAAGACGACGCTTCACAACAGCCTCCTACACCACTGTTTTCCAGCCGGTTCCATCCGGCGGGCACAGCCTAGCGGGGCACCCATGGCCCCGCGCGGACAACCGGGAACAGTTCACATGGGCGGGAGGAATGAGGTGACCACCACACCCACCAGGGCCACGGTCGCCAGCAGCAGGCTGGCCTGAAGTGGTGCCGGGTCGGCATCCGACATCGGGGGCCAGCCGTCATCACCGAAGTTGTTCACCGGACCATTGTGCGCTGCGAATTCCGACCCGGTTCGGCAGCGGCTTCGCGTGTTACCCTTGAACTCCGGGAAAGGGGCCACTCCATATGACGTTCAAGGTCGGCGACACCGTTGTCTACCCCCATCACGGGGCCGCTCAGATCGACGCCATCGAGCATAAGGCGGACAAGGAAATCCTGGTCTTGCGGGTGCAGCAAGGAGACCTCACCGTCCGCGTTCCCGCCGAGAATGTCGACCTCGTGGGTGTCCGCGATGTGGTGAGTTCGGAAGGTCTCGACCGAGTCTTCGAGGTACTTCGCCAGCCCTACGTCGAAGAGCCCACGAACTGGTCCCGCCGGTACAAGGCCAACCTCGAGAAGCTCGCCTCCGGCGACGTCGTCAAGGTCGCCGAAGTCATCCGCGACCTGTGGCGCCGGGAGCGCGACCGAGGCCTGTCCGCGGGCGAGAAGCGCATGCTGTCCAAGGCTCGCTCGGTCCTCATCAGCGAACTGGCGCTGGCCGAGAACACCAATGAGGACAAAGCCGAGACACTTCTCGACGAGGTCCTCGCTTCCTGATTCCGGGCCACCGGCCTCCCGATAGCGTCACAATGGCGCGATGAAGAGGTCGTCGTCTCCCTCGGTGTTCGCCGAGGTGCTGCGCGTCCTTGTGGTCGTCTTCGGCGCTGCCGTCGGCCTCCAACTGGCCCAATCCCTCACCACGTCGCCCGATCGTCCCGTCTTGGGCGTCCTCACTGCCCCGCTACTGGGGGTCATCATCGGCGCCGGCCTTGGCTACTCGTTGGGGGGCGTGCTCGCACGGCGACTGGTCGGTGCGCTGGATCGGGGTGAGCAGGCCCTGGGGGGGATCACCCCCGATGAGTTGGTGTCGGGCTCCATCGGCGCGCTTCTCGCAGGCGCCCTCGTCGCGATCATCTCGTGGCCCATCTTCCTGATCACGACCCCCTTGATCGCGTTGTCGGTCTTCGCGTTCGCCGTAATCTTGGCCGCTGCATTCGGATTCACGGTGGCCCGGCGGCGTCGAGGAGCAGTGCTCGGCACGATCGGTACGCGGGCGGGAGTGGCAGGGACACCTCGGGCAGCGAACGGCAGCCTGATCGACTCTTCCGTGGCCATTGACGGTCGCATCCTGGACGTGGTGCGCGCCGGATTCCTGCCGGGCCCGCTCCTGGTCTGCCAACCGGTCCTCGATGAACTCCAGTCGTTGGCCGACTCCAGCGACGACCGCCGCCGCGACAAGGGTCGCCGGGGGCTGGCCACCTTGGACGCGCTGAGGCTGCTGCCGGGGCAGGAGGTCATGGTCATCGACGACGGTGCCCCCACCGTGACCGACGTCGACGCGAAACTCGTCGCCATGGCCCGGGCGCGCTCCCTGGCCGTACTGACGACCGATTCGGCGCTGGCCAAAGTGGCGGCGATCTCTGGGGTGCAGGTGCAGGACCTGCACGCGCTGGCGATCGCACTGCGCCCTCCGATCGCGGTGGGCGACCAGACGAACGTCTCGCTGATTCGGGCAGGCAAGGAAGCCGGCCAAGCCGTCGGGTACCTGGCGGACGGCACGATGGTCGTCGTCGAACACAGTCGCGAAGCGATCGGGTCGGACGTGTCCGTCGAGGTCACGAGTGTCCTGACGACCTCGAACGGGCGGATGGCCTTCGGCAAGCGGCAGGAGGAGTGATGCTGACCTTCGGCTGCGTGGTCACCGCCGCTGGCCGCGGTGAACGCCTCGGCGGGAGCACGCCCAAAGCGCTGCAGGAGATCGGGGGGATCCCGATGCTCGCTCACGCGTTGACGGCCCTCGTATCTCATGCTCAGGTGGTCTCGATCGTGGTCACCGCCCCGCTGGACCACCTGCAGCAGGCCAAAGATGCGGTCGGCCCGGTGGACCATCCCGACCTCCGGGTGGTCGTCGGGGGGCACACCCGAACCGACTCAGTTCGGGCCGGGGTCGCGGCATTACCGGACTCCGTGTCGGGAATTCTGGTGCACGACGCAGCCCGCCCATTCGTTCCGATCGCGGTCGTCGACGCCGTCATCGCCGCGGTGAACGCGGGCGACCCGGCTGTGATCCCAGGGATTGCCGTGGTGGACACCATCAAGATCGTCGGGGCGGATGATGTGGTGGTGCAGACCCCGCAACGATCCCGGTTACGCGCGATCCAGACCCCCCAGGGGTTCCGCGCCGACGTGCTGCGGCAGGCACTGGCCACGCCCGACGCCGAGCCCGCCACCGATGACGCCCAACTGGTGGAACGGCTGGGTGTGCCGGTGCGAGTCGTACCAGGTCATAGCGACGCGATGAAGGTCACGACACCGGCGGACCTGACCCGAGCAGCGGACATCCTGGCAGGGCGCCATGTTCGCTGATCTACGGGTGGGGATCGGAGTGGACGTCCACGCGTTCGATCCCGAGCGCCCGCTTTGGCTGGCGGGCCTGCTGTGGCCCGGAGAGGTCGGCCTCGCGGGCCACAGCGACGCCGACGTGGCGTGTCACGCGGCCTGCGATGCACTGTTGTCCGCCTGCGGGATGGGCGATCTGGGATCGCAGTTCGGGACGTCGGACCCCCGATACGCCGATGCGTCGGGGCAGCTGCTGCTCACTGAGACCGCGGCACGGATCCGGCGCGCGGGTCACGTGCCGCAGAACGTCGCGATCCAGGTCATCGGCAACCGACCGCGGCTGGCAGGACGGCGCGACGAGGCCATCGAGGTACTGGCCGCGGCCGCGGGTTGTCACGTCAGCATCAGCGCGACGACGACGGATGGACTGGGTCTGACCGGCCGCGGCGAAGGTATCGCTGCCATGGCCACCGCGCTTGTGGCGATCCGTCCGGCCGCTGCCCTGTGATCTGGTCGGTAGCCTGTAGCGGTGACACTGCGGCTCCACGACACTGCAACACGCTCCCTGCGGGAGTTCACGCCCGTGCGTCCCGGGGCGGTGTCGATCTATGTGTGTGGGGCCACGGTGCAGTCCGACCCCCACATCGGGCACATGCGGTCGGCCGTCGCCTTCGACATCCTGCGCCGCTGGCTGACCTTCGCGGGGCTGGACGTGACGTTCGTTCGCAATGTCACCGACATCGACGACAAGATCCTGGTCAAGTCAGCAGAGGCAGGGATCCCTTGGTGGTCCTGGGCGTACGTGCACGAACGATCCTTTGACGACGCCTACCGCAGTCTGGGAGTGCTGGACCCGACGTACTCACCGCGAGCCACCGGTCATGTCCCCGAGATGATCCACCTCATGGACCGCCTGATCGCCTCGGGCCACGCCTACGCCCCGGGTGACGGGGACGTCTACTTCGATGTCCGGTCCTTCCCCGAGTACGGCCGACTGAGCGGACAGAAGCTCGACGACATGCAGCCCGCTGCGGACTCCCCATCGTCGGTCAAGCGGGATCAGCGTGACTTCGCGCTGTGGAAGGGCGCCAAGGAGGGTGGCCCGTCGTGGCAGACGCCATGGGGGGCGGGGCGTCCCGGCTGGCACCTGGAGTGCTCGGCCATGGCCGAGAAGTACTGCGGAGCGGAGTTCGACATCCACGGCGGCGGGATGGACCTGATCTTCCCCCACCACGAGAACGAGATCGCCCAGTCCCGTGCGGCTGGTGACGGCTTCGCCCGCTACTGGATGCACAACGGCTGGGTGACCACAGCGGGCGAGAAGATGAGCAAGTCCCTGGGTAACTCGCTCCAGGTGACGCAGTTGCTGAAGCAGGTCCGGCCCATCGAGTTGCGGTACTACCTGGGTTCGGCGCATTACCGATCGATGCTGGAGTTCTCCACCCAGTCACTGGACGAATCCGCGGCCGCATTCCGTCGAATCGAGTCGTTCGTCCGCCGGGCCGCAGAGCGGGGCGGACCGGGCGAGTTGGCTGCCGCCGTTCCCGGCGCCTTCGTCGCCGCTTTGGACGATGACTTGGGAGTCCCGGCCGCCCTGGCCGTGCTCCACGAGCATGTGACCAAGGGCAACGACGCCCTGAGTCGCAATGAGGACGTCACGACGTTGCTCGCGTCGGTGCGACGGATGGCCGACGTGCTGGGCTTCGACCCGCTGTCCGACACCTGGGTCCATGATCGAGACGATCGCACCGACCGGGCCCTGGATGCCGTGGTCAAACACCTGCTGGCCCAGCGCGCGACGGCTCGTGCCGAGCGTGACTTCGCCGCAGCGGATGCGATCCGCCACCAGTTGTACGAAGTGGGCTTGGCGATTGAGGACGGTCCCGACGGATCGTCCTGGTCGTGGGCAGAGACGAAGGACTGAGATGGCGGGTAACTCCTCCCGAAAAGGTGCGATCCGGAGCACGTCGTCGAAGAAGGGGCAGACGGTGGGCTCCGGTGGGCAACGCCGCCGCGGCCTCACCGGCAAGGGCCCCACGCCACCCGCGGACAAGCGACCGGGACACCCCGCGGCCCGCCGGGCCGCGCGAAAGTCCCGGTCACGCTCCGAGTCAGGCCCCCGTCGGGAGGTCATCCTGGGCCGCAACGCGGTCGACGAGGCAGTGGCCGCCGGGGTTCCCGCAATCGAACTCGCAGTGGGGGACTTCCTGACCGACGACCCGCGCTCGACCCGCGCCAAGACCGCGGCACAAGCAGCGGGAATCCCGGTCAACATCCGCACGAAGTCCGAGATGGACCAACTCGGCGACGGGCTGCCCCATCAAGGCATCGCCCTGGTGGTGGCCCCCTTCGAGTACGTCGAGTTGCACGACGTGATCGACCACGAGCCGCGCCCGGGGATCCCGCCGCTGATCGTGGCGCTCGATCATCTGCAGGACAGCCGCAACCTGGGGGCCATCGCACGCACTGCCGCCGCGTTCGGCAGCTCCGGCCTGGTACTGCCGAACCGGAGGGCAGCCAGCGTGACGGCCTCGGCGTGGCGGTCCTCGGCCGGCGCGCTGTCCCGGGTTCCGGTGGCACGGGTCGTGAACCTGACTCGGGCACTGACCTCGCTGCGCAAGGCCGGCTTCGTCATCGCAGGGCTGGCCACCAACGGCGGCACTCCGATCACCCAGGTCCCCCGCGAGACGTGGGAGCAGCCGGTCGTCGTGGTGGTGGGCAACGAGGCCACCGGCTTGTCACAGTTGGTCGCCCAACACTGTGACGTGCTCGTCACGATCCCCATCGCGGCGGACACGGAATCCTTGAACGCGTCGGTCGCCACCGCCATCGCGTTGGATCGCATCCGCAACGGCTGACCCGCAGCTGAGGCCCTCGCTCCACCTCCGCGTCACCCGTCCCGTCGATACCGCTCGGGATATCGCCGGGAAGCGACGCGTCGGGTCACCGGGAGACGGCGATCAGAACAGGATCCGCTGATCCAGGAGTGGGCGCGACGACACTGGTTGCTCGGGCCGGCGGCCTGCCACCAGGCGGCAGAAGTCGATGGCGTCGAGGCTGATCGTGTCCCCCTCGCCCCATTGCCAACTACCACCGGCTGGCCCCGGGCACGATCGGGGTGGGCGGGATGTCGATGGCGGGGTTCATGCGGTCTCCTCAGATAGTTCCGGCAGATGCTCAAGGACCATGTCGACGGCGTAGGGCAACAGCCGGATCCACCGGTCCCCCTGCGGGTCATTCGCGAGTTGCTGCGCCGCCAGCCCCGCCGTGACGGCGGTGAAGAGATCCAGGCGTAGCCCCGGGGTGACCCCGGTTTCCGCCAGCCGTCGAGCCATCAGTTCGTAGGACGCCTGTGACACCGCGTAGGCCTCGGCAGACGGCTGCCAGCCGGGTACGGCAACGGTGAACATCAACCGGTACCGGGCGACGCTGTCGCGGCAGAAGTGCAACCACTCGCCAAGCAGCACAACGAGACGCTCCCGGGCACTGATCCCCGCGGGCAACTGGGCCTCGGCTGTGGCCAAGCGCTCATCCATCGCGCGGTACCCCTCGGCGAACATCGCATCCCAGATCGCCGGCTTACCGTCGAAGTGGCCGTAGAGCGACGGTGCCTTGACTCCCACCGCGTCCGCGAGGTCGCGCATGGTCCAGCCGTCCAGGCCGCGACTGTCCGCCAGTTCCCACGCATGACGCAGGATCACTTGGCGGGTGTGTCCGCGCCGATCGCCGCGCCAACGTGCCTCAGTCATCCCTCTCCTAACACTGTTCGGTAAAACTAACAGCGTTAGGAGAGGGAGGCAAGGCATCGAGGGAAAGTCGCCCCGACCGCCCCTGGCTGCGCTTGGCTACCCCTGAAACGGAGGCCGCCATGACTGACACCGCAGTTGCGTCCCACGACGCGGATCCACGCCCGTCTGCACTCGTCATGTACGCGACGTACGCCGTCGGTGCCATCGGCCTGTTCATCGGCTTCACGACCGTCACGAAGGATCCGCCGTCACTGACCCTGGCGACCCTGTTCGCGGTCGGCGGCGGTGGCCTGTTGTCGTTCGTGCGGCACAGCCTGCTGCACCGCTCCGACGCCGCCCGGATGGGCTGGGACTACGGCAGACGCAACAACTTCCAGATCGAGGTAGGGCTGGCCAACCTGGCCTGGGGGCTGGTGGCGGTGCTGGCGGTTGTTCTGGACTGGGGCTTGGCCGTCCAGGCCGCGACGTTCCTGACCTTCGGGATCTACCTGACGGCCGTGGCCCTCATGCAGGTCGTGTCCCCAGGCGGTAAGCGCCGGGCGCTGGGCCCGATGATCGGCATCGCATCCTTCGGGATCCTGCTGATCGTCGTCGGATTCCTGGGCATGGCAGCGGCGTGAACTACCCCTCAAGAGCCTCCTGTCGGACTCGAACCGACCACCTACGCTTTACAAGAGCGTCGCTCTACCGGATGAGCTAAGGAGGCAAGGCCTCCATGCTACAAGCGCACGGCCACTCCGATCGTGCGGTCGGCGTCGGCCCATACTGGCCCGATGGACTACCGCCTGGTCGACGTCAGCATGTGGCTGGATGACTTCACGTTTCCCGGTGACCAGCCCGTCGAGATCACCGGGCCCTTCAACTTCGTGTCCGGAGCGAACCCCGAGTACGTCCACCACCTGGCCACCCCGACACAGGCCGGGACGCACGTACAGGGACCGCGATACTTCGTGCCAGACGGCGACACCATCGACACTTTCCCGTTGGACCGGTTCGAGGGGCCAGTCGTGCTGGTGGACATGCCTGGTCGGGGCGTGGACCTGTCCCTGTCGGAACTTCGATCGGCCCTGGCCGGAAGGCAGTTGGCCGGACAGGTGCTGCTGTTCCGATCGGGCCATATGGAACGGGTCATCGCCAGCGGCGTTCTGGAGCCCGGCGATCGTCCCGGATTGTCCCTGGAAGCGGCACGGTGGCTCGCCGCCGACAGTGGCGTCCGCATGATCGCGATCGACTCCGTCGGCGTGGAGTCCCGCACCACATCGGACTTCGACGTGAACGTCCTGCTGTGCCATGCCGGAATCCTAATCCTGGAGGGATTGGTCAACCTCGACGCGTTGGGCCCCGGACCGCTGTGGCTGGAGGCGTTCCCCCTGAAGGTCCGTGGGGTGGAGGGAACCCCCTGCCGGGCGGTGGTCAAGGACTACTCCGGCGTGGGGTCCCGCTGAGTAGCCCGCCGCAGTAGTTGCAGCGCCGCCACCATCATCAGCAGGGCGAAGAGCAACGCTGCTACGCGTTCCGGCAGCCACTGTCCCAGGAACGAAGCGGCGAGGGCCGCCGGGGCGCCGGCGAGACCTGCGATGACGCCGACCCGAACATCGGTACGCCCGGCTCGGATGTTCGTGATCGAGGCCGTGAGTGCGGTCATGACCACCACGAGCAGACTGGTTCCTCGGGCGACCGTCAGATCGACACCGGCAAGCAGGACCAGTGCCGGCACGATCACGATGCCACCGCCCACTCCCAGAAGCGCGGCGATGACGCCCGCCACCAGCCCCGCCACCAACAGGACGAGCCACGGCACCGGCGCCCCGTCGACGATCACCTCGGCCGCAGGTTCGTCGGGGAACGCCAATCGGAACGCCGAATAGCCGAGCAGGAGCGCGAACGCCACCTGCAGGCCGGGAACCGGTACCCAGGGCAACAGTCGCGCGCCGATCTGCCCCCCGGCGATGCTGCCGATGCCCACCGCCAGACCGATCAGCCACGCCACGGCGCCGCCCACCGCGTACCCGGCGGCCCCAAAGACGGCGATGGGGATGATCGCAACCAGCGACGTCGTGATGGCCCG
>CAZCRC010000001.1:0-54821 GCA_964500995.1 uncultured Actinomycetes bacterium | reverse complement strand
TGTCCTGAACGGCGGCTCGCAGGCCCTCCTGGACCCGCGCACCCGCGATCGGTAACTCTCCAGTAGCCCGCGGTCAAGCGGGTGTGTGGTCATCTCGATTCGGTCCATACCCGCCCCTGCGCCCGTCCGGGTCTTGAGGCTATTGGCTCGTCTGCTCAGGCGCAGCGCAAAGTGGTTGGGATGTGCCACGCCAGCCATTGCCAGTGCAAGGCGCCTTGGGTTCCGCTGTGGCGACGCTGGGAGCGGCGGTAGCAGGTCAAGCCACAGCCACCCGATGCTCAAGCGATCGGGACCACGCGGCCGCCGCAAGCTTTGCCCACCTCCCCCAAGAGGCGACGTGGATCACGGCCAAGTCCCGCGGGTACTCGATGACCTCAGGGTTGGACGGGCCCAACTGAATCATGCTTGCGGTCGTGCGGATTGAACGAGTTCGCCTGGAGGGCTGATCGGTAGCGCGATCCAACCCTCGCGTTCGGCTGCCGGCAGTTGTTCGGGGCTGGGGGCAGTCGCGAGGTTCAGGGCAACTGCCCGAGCCGAGAGCGCAGCCACAACGGCGTCGAGAGCGTCATCAGAGTGCTCGAGGAGTGGCCGGAATTCGGCAAGGTCGAGCCACGGGCACTGTCGCAGCAGCCGAGCAACGAGTTCGGTCAGCGCGGAGCGATTCTTGGAGCCCTTGTACCGGCGGTGAGGCAGTCCCCAGACCGACAATGATGCGCTCGGGTAGACCTCCACGACGCGCCCCGTACCTGAGCGAGGCACAGGGATGCCAAAGGCGATGCACTGATCCAGCAACGCGGCTGCTCGCATCGCTGTGAGACCGATGCGGTCAGTGGAGACGCTGAGGGGAATCAGCCCGGTCGAGAGTCGTACGGCCTCATCAGTCACTCGATACGCCAGCCTGCGGCGCCATTGTTGATCGAACGTCGTAGCCCGATTCATGGCCGTGGACGCGTGGTGTGCGGATATGAAGTCCACGAACGCATCGGGCCAGCCCAACGGGCAGTCGAGTCCCACCTTGTCTGATTCCTGAATCACTGCGAGCAGATCGCTGTCTGAGTTGTCGAGCGCAGCGTGCTCAACCACCGCGCGATCTGTGAGCCAACAGATGACTGCGACTCCGGTGCGCGCGGGTTCGGCTGCTAAGTCGATTCCCGCCGTACGCATGCGCTCGAACATACCGGGCTCCGGCCGCACGGTACGCGGCCCTGCTGTCACGCTGATCAGTCCCAGGCTTGGGGGTAGTCCGTTGAGCGTGTCGAACACCACCCCATCGTCGACGCTTGAGAGCTAGAGTCGACTGGACGCCGTGGACGGGGAGGCAATGTGGGGTTAGTGAAGGCCGCATTCGGCGCGGCAGGCGGCACGCTGGCGGATCAGTGGAAGGACTTCCTGACGGTTCCGCCAAACATACATCCCACAGCTGCCCTGTTTCCGGCCGTGCCTTCTTCGGGGAACGCAGGTCGCGGTTCCAACTCGCAAGCGTCCAACTCGGTCATCACGAACGGCTCCAAGATCGTGATACCGGAGGGTTACGGACTGCTGGTCTTCGAGGACGCCGAACTGACCGGCTTCTCGGCCGAGCCGGGTGAGTACATTTGGGATTCCGACCAGATCTACTCCCAATCGGTGTTCGTGGGAGATGGGGCTTCGTCGGCGCTCGTTCAGCAGTCTTGGGAGCGCTTCAAGTTCGGTGGTCGGCCTGGAGCCCAGCAGGTCGCGCTCTTTGTGAGCCTGAAGGAACTGCCCAACAATAAGTTCGGCACCCAATCCCCTGTCTACTGGGATGACTCGTACCTCAACTCCCAAGTGGGTGCCATCACGCACGGCACGTACAGCGTGAGAATCCTGGACCCAATCCGGTTCGTCAAGGAGTTTGTGCCTGCGACCTACCTCCAGGGCGGATACACGTTCGACTTCACAGACCGTGCCAATCCTGCGGCAAACCAGTTGTTCGCCGAGGTGGTCGGCTCCCTAGCCTCGGCTTTCAGCCTCTACACGAACTCGGATAGTCGAGCCAACCGCATCAGCAGAATCCAGAGCGACTCTATTGGTTTCGCCAGGTCGCTGTCACAGGCCGTTGAAAGTACCTACGCATGGACTCAGTCGCGGGGAATCTCACTCACACAGGTCACGATCGTCGGCATCGAATACGACGAGCCGACCACGGAACTCCTGAAGACCGTCCAGCGCGCTGATGCCCTTGACGGGAGGCGCGGAAACGCGAACCTTCAAGCGTCCGTGGCCGCCGGGATGGAGGCGGCGGGTGAGAATGCCGGAGCCAATGGGATTCTCGGGATGGGGGTCGCCTCCGGGACGGTTGGTATCGGCGGCTTGATGCAGGAACCCCAGCAGAACCCGCCATCGCCAACAATCCCTGAGGCAATCCCGGCGGGTAACAGTGGGGGCGCTCCTGACCTTGTGTCGCAACTGCAAAGCCTCAAGCAAGCCCTCGAGGCCGGCTTGATCGATCAAGCGGAGTTCGATGCGGCCAAAGCCAAGGCGCTTGGCCTCGCGTAACCGGGAGTCAGGGTGAAAATCATCGCGTGTGCCCGCTGTGGGAGTAAGGATCTCTACGACGAGGATGGCTATGTCATCTGTTCCTACTGCCAATCTCGTTTCGTGCCCCAAGCTGACGAGAAGCCGCCGATCAACACCCTGATTCAGCTCAATGCCGACGTCGAGGCACTGCTCGCCAAGTGCCGTGAAGACCCTCGAAATCGAATCCGATATGCAAACCTCATCCTTGACATCGACCCAACCAACCAGGAAGCACTCAGCTATCTTCGCTAGAAGGGGGACCCATGAAGACGCGAGATATTGCCAAGCAATATGGCCTTGACCTGAAGACCTTCGAGTACTGGCTCAAGCAGACCGGAGCTCCGGTCAACATGTCGAGTATGCGGGGATGGTCGATCGATGACTCCCAGAACATAAGCGCGATCGTTCAGCAGTATCAGGCATGGCATGTCGACACGCAGGCTCAACTAGCTCAACAGCAGGCTGCAGAAGAACAGGCCGCCCGAGAGAAACAGGCCGCCATGGCCAGCATGCTGATTACGTCCGGCTTCAGCTTCGATGGGTACACGATCACCAAGTACTCGGGGTACATCTCCGGCGACGATGTCATCCAAATCGAGCGCGGCCGAGATGGAATCTTCGCTCGCGCCACAAATGTGGGCGACAGCCTTATGGCCTCCCTCGTGCACATTAGGCGTAACGCCCTTGCCGAGCTTAAGGAGGCGGCCTACAACTTGGGCTGCAACGCCGTGATCGGCGTTGACTTTGACTACCTGACGCTCGACCCAGAGACCGTGAACGCGAGCGGTGGAACCTTGTACCTTCCTTACGTCTTCGGCGTGACTGCCAACGGCAACGCCGTTGTGATCGAGAAGTCTTAGCCGGATCTGACCCACCCGCGCGGCGGCCGGTGACGCGGCCATCGCGCCTATCCGGACGCGTGGCTCGAAGTCAAGAGGGCCTCACGGGACGTCCGGTTTTCGCCTCACGCTGGCTTCAGTCTCCTGCTGGCGGTCACGCCAGCTGCGCTACCCCGATCGGGTCGCTGGTCGGCTGAGGGGATCCGCCGGCGGGTTCCTCGGTGATGGCAATGGCCGCGGTGTCCACGAACGAACCGTCGATCACGACCTGCGCGGTTCCGGCCACGTCCGGCCGGAAGACGCCGGCACTGGTCGCCTTCTCGTCGGTGCCCACTGCCCACAGTTGGTAGACGCGATCGTCCACGGGTTCGACGAGTCCGTCGACGAACACGGCGGCACGTCCCTGTCCCGGAGACACGATCACGGTCGAGCGGGCGTCGCCCGGCAGTGGCATACGGGAAAGTTGGGCGTCCTGGGCAGTGACGATCGCATCGACCGGGTTCTGGGCAAGCGGTGCAGGCTGCGAGCGCTGCTGGGTCACGAACGCTCCGAGCCCGAACGCCAGCACGGCCACAGCTGCCACCGTCAGCAACGATGCCCACCGTCTGCCGGCCTCAGACGCTGGCGCGGTCCGGGGATGCGGGGGGAGTTGGACTGTCCGCGACACCTCGGCCATCACGGAATCACGCAGCCCCTCGGGTGGAGCGAGCGCATCGCCGGCGCCGAGCTCGGCGACAGTCTCCGACAGTTCCCGGACCTCGGTTCGGCAGTCCTCGCACTCCGCCAGGTGGCGCTCGAAAGCGCGCCGCTCGAGGTCGTCGAGGCTGTCGAGCACGTACGCCCCGGTGAGTTGGTGCAGGTCGGTAGTCATGACCCCACCTCCATTTCGTCGCGGAGCCGGATCAGCCCATCGCGCATCCGGGTCTTGACCGTGCCCAACGGCAGGTCGAGTTTCTCGGCGATCTCGCGCTGGGTGAATCCGTTGTAGTACGCCATTTCGATCGTCTGACGTTGGATGTCGGTCAGTCGATCCAGGTGTCGGCGTACCCGTTGTCGGTCCAGATTGAGTTCCACTTGTTCGGCAACCTCATCACGGGCGGGCTGATAGTCCTGCAGCGCGACTCGCTCATCGCGATTTGTGCTGGCCTGCGCGGATCGCACCCGATCCACCGCCCGCCGGTGCGCCATCGTCATCACCCACGCCTTGCCCGAGCCACGGTCGGCATCGAAGCGCGTCGCTGTGCGCCAGATCTCCACCATGACCTCCTGTGTGACTTCTTCACTCTGGCTGGGGTTGCGAACGACTCGCAGCACCACGCCGTGGACCCAGCGGGCGATGTGGTCGTACAGATCCCGGAACGCTGCCTCGTCGCCGCGTCCCACCTCGGTCAGCAGACGGGTGACCACGTCGACGTGTGGTTGCCCCTGGGGTACCGGTTGACTGCGTGTGGCCACCCGTCTGCCTCTCCTCGATGATCCGATTACCGTCGACTCACCATCAATTCGCGGACGGCATCAACACGCCATCGACGATGTAGACCGTCGCGTTCGCCGTTTTGACATTGCCGCACACGATGTCGGCTTGGGTGCCGTTCACCATGAACTGCTCCCCACTGCCGGTGACCTCGAGGGACTCGCCGGCCAACGTCTCGTGCGTTCCGGCCAGGTCTTCGGGGGTCAGCTGCCCGGACACGACATGGTAGGTCAGCACCTTGGTGAGCGCCTTCTTGTCAGCCAGGAGGTCGCTCAGGGCGTCCTTCGGGACCGCAGCGAAAGCGTCATTGGTCGGAGCGAAGACGGTGATGCCGTCAGCGGAGTTCAGCGTGCTGACCAGGTCGGCCTCGCCTGCTGCGGTGACCAGCGTGGACAACACCGGATTGTTGCTCGCCGCCGTTGCGACGGGGTCCGCCGACATGCCCTCGAACGAGCCGGGGCCCTGGGTGGGCACGGCAGTGCACCCATCGCCGAATTCTGCGGTCATGGCGGATCCGGCGGAGCTGCCGGTCATGGGCTGCTCGGACATGGTGTCCGACATCATCGGTTCAGCCGACTCCGAGCCGGACGAGCAGGCGCTCAGCCCGATGCCACCGACGGCCAGGACGGCGGCAATGCCGACGACCCGGGAACGGGAGGTGCGGGTGCGGATGGGGTGCTGTGACATGAGAACTCCTTGTGTCCCTAGTGCCGATCTCTTCGGCTGACACGAGGAGTTCGGAGCCGGTGACGCCGCGGTTTGGTCGGTTTTCGCCAAGGATCCGAAAGGGATCAGGTGCCCGGAACTGAAGGAGCCGACGCTGAACGAATCAGCGCCGGTCACCGACATCGGCCCTGCCGATCAGCCGAACGTGAACGCGTAGGCCTCGACGCCCTCGCCGAACCGCAGGTCGAGGGTGCCGCCACCCGCGTCGCGCACGACCGTGTACAACCGGGGAGCGCCGGTGACGCGGATCTTCTCGATCGGTTGGCCGGCCAACGAACCCGTCAACGTCCCGGATCCGCCCAGCACCACGTGCACGGTCGAGCCGCGGAACTGCAGTCGCATTCGGGCGTCTCGTCCCGCGAGCGCGAGCTGCGGGTCGATCCGCCAGGAACCACCGAACGAGAAGCGGTCCACAGGTGGCTGCTCGACCAATGTGTAGTCCTGGTAGCGGCCTTCCCGGATCGTTTCGCCGACTCCGAACTCCAAGCGGTTGGCTCCCAGGTACGTCTCCGGTGTCCGTTCGGCCACGGCCTGCTCGGGTGAGGTCTCCACCCGCGGCGGGAGGGTCACGCTCGGATCCTCCGCCAGAAGCTGGCGCACCAGTTCCTCCGTCTCGCCGTAGGCGCCTTCGCCGTAGTGGACCTGTCGCACAACACCCTGGCGATCGATCAGATAGTGCGCGGGCCAGTAGCGCTGGTCGTAGTTGGTCCACGTCTCGTAGCCGTTGTCCAGCGCGATCGGGTAAGGCACTCCCAATGCATCCGCCTGATCGCGGACGTTGTCAGGAACCTTCTCGAACGGGAATTCCGGGGTGTGCACCCCCACCACAGTCAGGCCGGCGTCGGCGTAGGACTCGTGAAGCGCCCGCAGATGGGGGATGGTCCGCTGGCAGTTGATGCAGGAGTACGTCCAGAAGTCCACTAGCACGACCTCGCCGCGCAGTGAGGACAGCGACAGGGGCTGCTCGCCCGGCGTGTTGAACCACGTCTCGATTCCCTTGATGCTGCGGGCGGGGCCGCAGTTCGCCAGCCGACCGGGCTCGCGGGCACAGTCGTCGAACGACATCGCGTTCCCCAGGCGATCGCTGGCGCGCTGCGCGAAGCCCGGCACCTGGGCATCGGTCGCTGCAGCACCGGTGGCACTCAGGTTGTCCAACGATTCCCGGGCTGCGTCACTGTCCTCGATGCGCTCCTGAATGTCGGCGAGGAACTCCGGGGTGGCGCGTTGCAGTGGCTCCGCGATCCCGAGTGCCAGCACCACGGACGTCGCGACCAGCACGCCGCCGAGTACCTTGCGCATCGTCTGGGAGCGGCCCCGGTTGCGTCGGATCCGGTCGCCGATTCGAGCCCCCGCCAGCGCGAAGAACAACAGCGGGATCGCCACACCGGCGGCGAACGAGAGTGTCAACAGGACCAGTTGACCGTCGACCTGTCCGGTCGCGGCGAGCACCGTGATCGCGGCGAGGATCGGACCTGCGCAGGGAACGAACACCAGACCAAGGCCCAGGCCGAGCACCAACCCGTTGCCGTCGCGGCGCAATCGCCAGATCGGGGTGCGGGCGAACGGTCGTTCCAGCGCGTGTCCGATGGCGGGGATGAGCATCCCGATTCCGATGATGGCCAACAGGAGCAGGCCGACGGTGCGCAAGATGTCGTCGGGCAACCCCAGGGCACTGATCAGTGCACCGCCCGCCAGGGTGAAGAGCGCAAAACTCGTGACCAGTCCTGCGATCACGATGTAGGGACGCCATCGCGCCCGCCTGCCCTCCTCACCGGCGGCAGCGGTGAGCACCACCGGAAGGATGGGCAACACACACGGGGACAACCCAGTGATGATGCCGGACAAGAGGCCAAGAAGAACGATCACACCAGTCGTTCGTCACCGCGCGCCTTACGGATTGCAGTCGGCGGCGGTCAGAGCTGGATGGCGACGGCAAGGATCGTGACGGTCTGGCAGAAGTATTACGGTTCCGTTATTCTATTGCCATGACGACCAGGCCGTTGGCGAGAGATCAACTGTGGGACATCGCGTCCACACAGCACGGGTTCGTGACCGCGCAACAGGCCACCGAAACAGGGATCGGCAAGCAGGCGCTTCAGATGCTTGCTCACCGGGGCACACTGGATCGCGTCGCCCATGGTGTCTACCGCTTCCCGCAGTACCCCATCGGCGAGCACGACCAACTCATGCTTGCGGTGCTCTGGACGCGGGTGCCCGAGGCAGTCCTGTCGCATGAGACCGCGCTCGACTGCTACGCCATCAGCGACGTCAGCCCCAACCGCATCCACCTCACCGTGAACTCACGGCGCCGCTTTCGGCGTGCAGGCGCCGACAATTACGTCGTCCACTACCAAGACCTCGACGCAGCGCAGGTTGGCTGGTGGCAGGAGATCCCCACGGTGACTCCAGCCACGGCGATTGCGCAGTGCATCGTCGACGGCACGCCGACGTACCTGCTGCGCCAGGCCATCGAACGCGGCCATGCACACGGCTACCTGAAGGCCGCCGAACGTGACACGCTGGCCGATCAGCTCGCGACGCGCCATGAGCGATGAGCTCATCGGCTCCCGGCTCGCACTCCTGCTGGGGACGCTGAAGTCGAAGCCGAAGCAACCGGTGTCGGCCAAGGTGCTCAACACCTGGATCGCCCAGGCCGAGGGTCAGCTCGGCGACGAGGCAAAGGGCGGTCGGCTCGGCTGGTTGGTAGCCTCATCGGTCGCCATAGCTGCCGTGCAGCGGGCCCTCGACGAAGGCGGCACGCGGTTGTTCCTTCTCAAGGGCGGCACCCTGCTCCAGCACCGTCTCAACGTGACTGCCCGCGCCACCAAGGACGTCGACGGCCTCATCCGTGGCGATATGGACCACTTCTTCGCCATGCTGGAGAACGTCCTCGACGAGCCGTGGGGCCCCTTGACGTTACGCCGTGGCGAGGTCGAGGTGATCGACATCCCGACCAAGATCATTAAGCCGCGCCGGTTCGGTATCATCCTCGAAATCCGCGGTGTGACGTGGCGGCGCATCCAGTTCGAAGTGTCACCCGACGAGGCCGGAGTCGGCGATGAGCACGAGAACATCGAGCCGCCACCACTGGGTGGCTTCGGTCTACCCGACCCCGACGCACTGGTCGGTATCGCAATGAGATTTCAGATCGCGCAGAAACTCCATGCGGTCTCCGACCCTCACGATCCGCCGAGCTCGGTCAACGATCGCGCCCGCGACGTCGTCGATCTGCTCCTGCTGCGCGACCTCATCGCCGCGGCCGGCAGCCCAACGCTGACCGAGGTGCGCGAGGCTGGAGAAGCGGTATTCGAGTACCGCGCTGCCGAGGCAAGAGAGCTTGGTCGCCCGACCCGAGACTGGCCTCCCGCGATCACCGCCCACGATCACTGGGCTGCCGACTACGCGAGAGCCGCAGTCTCCGGCGGCATCGAACTCCCACTCGATGCCGCCGTAGCCGAGGTGAATACCTGGATCGCTGAAATCGCCGACAGTCGGTAAGGCTCAGGCAGCCGACCACGGGCGCACATTGAGGTGTCGGCAAGCGGGGGTCGGCCGTGTGTTGCGCGGTCAAGGGACCGGCAGCAGAGTGGTCCCCCGGGGGACCGGTGATCCCCGTCGCCTATCGCGCGCTGGGCGGCCGAGGGTCCTTGGGTCGAGAAGGTTCCGGGGGGATCTGGGGCAGCGGCTTCCACAGGATCTGTGGAACCGCGCATCCGGGCTGCTGGGCCTTCCCTGGCGCGGGTGCCCCGGTTGCCGTGCCGCAGCCGCTGTTCTGCCAGGCCGTGGAGGCAGCCACCCATTCCGCTCGCTGCGCTATCGCCTGCTGCCGCTGAGCGACCAGGGCGTAGTAGCGGCTCCAGTCGGCGCGGATCGCGTCCCAGGCCTTGCTCACGGCAGCCACGTCCTTGGCGTAGTCGCGGTAGGCGAGGGCCTCTGTGTAGTAGCCGGGGAAGGCGCTGCGCCACTGCGATTCTTCCGCTGCCCACTGTGACAGTTCGTCGTTGAGTTGCTGGGTGGTGACCGCCACCCGTTCGTCGCGCTGTGCGTCGGACTCGGCTTGGCTGAACTCCGGCGTGGGGCTGGCAGTGAACGCCCAGCCGCAACCAGGCCCCGTGGGGTCGGGCACCTGGAAGGTGACCCGGCGTTTGGTGTCGGGCTCCTTGGGGCGGACCGGCTGCTCGGGGAGTGCCACTTTGGCGGGCAGGCTCTCGGGCCAGTACGGAACCCCGTCGGGCGGGTCCGGCCGCTGCACCTGCGTCAGGCCGCGCAGTCTCGGCTGGTTGGGCGGCAACTCCTCGGGGACCTCCGGCAGATCCGCCCCCACCGTCACCTGGTCGTACAAACCCTGGTACTTGTCGGGGTCCCGCCATGGTGAGCGCCGGGCATCCTTGACCGACGGGGTGAGGTCCGCACAGATCGGCTGCAGCAGGGTCGCCGCCCGACGCGACCACCGCTTGATGGAAGCGTCGTCGACGGGGACATCCACGCCGGTCAGGGACAAGGTGATGTCCCCGACGGACCAGCGCAGCGTGCGAATGGTGTCGGACCCGGAGACGGTGGTCACCACAACAGCCGGGTACCCGGCGACCTTGCGCTTCTCGACCGTCACCTGTTCGCCGCGAGCCGCACATGCTTGGGCGCGCTTGACGATCGCGTCGATGGCCGCGGCGCCAAAGCCGGTCGGCCACAGCTCCACGCCCGCCACCAGCGGCTTGCGGCCGATCGCCACGGGGCGCTGGTAGGCGACTGTGGCAACGGTCGCCGACTCCCGGCCACAGGCGAACGCGAGGATGTCGCTGGTGCCCCTGCGTGCGGCAGCGCGCACCGTCATCTGCTTGGCCAGCGGCTGGCCGATCAGCCGCTTCGCGGCCACGTTGCCCGGGGGAGGGGTGGTCGTCGGGATCGCGTCGACGGTCGCATCGGCTGCCGCAACCGTCTCCTCGGGTACCTGAAGCACTTGGAGGTACTCCGTTGCAGCCACGAGGTTGATTCCGACCAGCACGACGCCGCCTGCCGCGATGAAGGGAATCGTCGACTGCGGAATCACGGAACCTCCCCACACCCTCGTGGGGAAGCATAGGTCGCCAACAGTGGGCTACCGCCCATTGCGGAGCCGTGTTCCCGAGCCGGCGGGAACAATGTGGCCGCGGCGGCAACCGAAATCCGGATCTACGGCAGGAGCCTAGGCGCGACACGCCTCCAATGGGCGATCCGAAGGGGGGAGTCTCGTACCGTCAAGTGCACCCAAGATCGGTCGCGGCAACCGGCTGGCCGGGTCTGGCGCAGAGGCTGGCGTCGAACCGCCTTAGTGGGTGCAGTCGGTGAGCAGGGTGGGGTCTCAATGGTTGACGAGGAGTCCGAGCGACAGCGCAGCCGCAGTCGCGCGGTCGCGCAGCGGTTACCGCTGTCCGCGTTGCTTCGGGAGGACTCCGAACCAGAGACGGAAGATCACCTGGGCTTGATCATCGCGGCGATCTTCGTCGTTGGGGCGCTGGTCGGTGTGGCCATCCTCGGGGCCACAGGCGCCCGAGTGGGGGTCAAGGTCTGGGAGTCCATGCCGGTGACGATCCCGGACCCCACCGGCATCCCCGGGCGCACGCAACTCGTGGACCGCAACGGTGACACGTTCGCCGAGTTCTCCACCACCAACCGGGTCTCGATCGAGCGGGACCAGATCCCCCAGGTGATGGTCGACGCGATCGTCGCTGTGGAGGACGCCAACTTCTTCGAGCACTCCGGAGTGGACATCCAAGCGCTGGCCCGGGCAATGCTGAGCAACGCCGGCGGCCACTCCTTGCAGGGGGGATCGACGATCACCCAGCAGTGGGTGAAGAACGTGCTGGCGAACACGGCCATCGACGAAGCGGACATCGCGGCGGCCACAGAGCAGACGTTGGCCCGCAAGTTGCGCGAGGCGAAGCTGGCCATCGTGGCGAACCACGAGTTCACCAAGGACGAGATCCTGACCAGCTATCTGAACACCGTCTACTTCGGCGACCAGGCCTACGGCTTGTATGCGGCGGCAAACCGCTATTACGGGGTGGCGCCCAGCGAACTGGATCTGAACCAGGCGGCAACTTTGGCGGGCCTGGTGCAGGCGCCCTCGGCGTTGGAACCGACGGGCAACCGTGAGGCCGCACTGCAGCGGCGCAACCAAGTTCTGGAGCGGATGCTCGCCGAGGGCTACATCGACAAGCAGCAGTACAAAGAGGTGGCCGCGAGTCCGCTCCAGTTGAACGTCGCCCAGCCAGAGACTGGATGCGAGTACTCCGACTTCCCGCACTACTGCAACTATGTGCGCGACTTCATGCTGAACGACCCCGCCTTCGGTGCCACCCCCGAGGAGCGGCAGCAGAAGTTCGACCGGGGCGGGGTGGTCGTGCACACCGCGCTGGATCCCAAGATCCAACGCGCTGCCATCGACGCGATGCGGGCGAGGGTGGGCGAGGACGGCGACGTCGCCGCCGCCGGTGCCGTAGTGAAGCCCGGCACGCCGCAAGTCGTGGCCATGGCCACGAACCGGCGTTATGGCCGCGGGGACTACGAGACGGAGATCGTCTACGCCAACACTCCCATCGGTCCGTTGGGCAGCAACTTCAAGCCCTTTGTCCTGGCCGCTGCACTGGAGTCGGGCTTTCCGCCGTCGACCCGGTTCGATACCCCATCGGGCTACTACCCGGCGGGCATGTGGGCCCCCGACGGCGGATTCCGCAACGCGAACCTGGCCAACAACGGCTACCTCGATGCCCGCGGCGCCCTGCGCGGAAGCGTGAACACCTGGTTCATCCAACTGATCGAGCAGACAGGGGTGCTGCCGGTCGTCGACTTCGTCCAGCGCCTGGGAGTCACGACGCTGCCCACGAAGGGGGAAGGCAGGATCACCGAGAAGGACGCCAGCCTGGCGCTGGGTACCTACGACGCCAACCCACTGGAGGTCGTGTCGGCTTACTCCACGTTCATCGCGGGTGGCCGCACGTGCCGGCCGTCTCCGGTGATCTCGGTGGAGGCCAAGGACGGAACCAAGCGCGCGATCGCCACCGACAAGCGCTGCTACGAAGGGACGAGCGCCGCTGTGGCCGACACGGTCGCCAACATGCTGCAGGGGCCGTTCGAGGATGGCGGCACCGCGGCGACCCTGCGGCTGGCCGACGATCGCCCAGCCGGCGGCAAAACCGGCACCACGGACAACAGTTCAGCGACCTGGTTCACGGGGTTCACCCCTCAGTACGCCATGACCGTCTGGGTGGGGGATCCGAGAGGGGGCTTCGCCTATCCCTTGCGCGATCGCTACATCGGGGGCACCTACTACGGAGATGTCTTCGGCGCGACCATCGCCGGTCCCATCTGGCAGGACGTCATGAACGAGATCCACAAGGGCCTGCCCGTGAAGCAGATGCCTGCCGTCGATCCGACCACCGCGGTCAACAGCGTGCCGGTGGTCCCCGACCTGGTGGGCTTGTCGCGCGAAGCTGCCGCCAGTGCCGCCAAAGCTGGCGGGTTCCGCAGCGTTCAGATCGCCGAAGCCAACCCGGCGGACTTCGGGTCAATGCCATCCGGCATGGTCGCCCGACAGCAGCCAGCCGCGGGTCAGGCCCTCCCGGTCGTTTCGCGCGATCTCATCACCTTGTTCGTGGTCCCTTGAGTCAGGTTTGAGGGCTATGTGGTGACGTGGGTATTGGGCCTGGACTCCTGCAAGGGAGGTTGGGCTGGCATCGGCTGGTCGGGCAGGCGGATCATCCCAGTGTTCGGCCGAGATGTGAGCGAAGTCGTGGGTGGGCTTTCGTCAGTGGTCCTTCGCTGTCCTGTGTGGGGATCGACATCCCGATCGGTCTTCCTGATTCGCAAGCGCGTATGGCTGACCGGTTGGCACGCCAGCGGCTGAGCGGCCGGGCATCATCGGTGTTCAGCACACCGACGCGTCGTGCGCTAACAGAGGTGGACTACCAGCGGGCTCTGGCACTACACCGGGAGTTGACGGGGGCGGGCATGTCCAAGCAGGCGTTCGCGCTGGGCAGGAAGATCCTGGATGTCGACGCATGGCTACCTCATGCACCCTGTCGCGTGGTCGAGGTGCACCCCGAGGTCAGCTTTGCCGCCATCAATGGCACGACCGTGACCGGTTCGAAGAAGACGTGGGCTGGGTTCCAGGAACGAACGCGATTGCTTGAATCTGTGGGTCTGGAGCTGTCGAAGGACCTTGGGGTTCTGGGCGGGCATGCCGCCCCAGACGACGTCCTCGATGCCGCAGTGGTCGCCTGGACCGCAATGCGCGTCGCGCGACGGCAGGCGGTGTCGTTGCCGGATCCACCCGAGGAGTTCTCGGACGGACTGCCCGCGGCGATCTGGTTCTGAGCTGGCTGGACGTGCGGTCTTCGCTACGTGGAGGTTCGCAGGGGCTCGAGGGCGGTGAGGATGAGGTCTAGCCCGAACATGAACTCGTCGGCCGGGTCATAGCCAGCCGCCACGAGCGCCGCGGCGGACTCGTTGAGGAAGGGGAACTCGTCAGCAGGAAGCTGAGGCAGGTAGACATCCTCGGCCATGTCCGCGAACTCGCCAGCGCTGTCGAACGGCAGGCTCGCTTCCTGCAGGGCGAACCCGTACACGTAGACGTCGAGCAGCCAGTTGGCGTGCGTCGCCATCAGAACCGAGAAGCCAGCCCTGCGCAGGCAGGCGGTGACCGCTTCGCGGTGGCGCAGGTGCGCGGGCCCCGGCGAGGTCCGCGACTCCATCAGGCCGACAGCCCACGGGTGGCGTGCGAGAACCTGTCGGGCGGAGATCGTTCGCTGTCGCATTGCCGTCTGCCAGTCGGTGTCCTCGGGGGGAAGTTCGATCTCGTCGAAGACGACGTCGATCATGGCGTCCAGCAACTCGTCCTTGTTCGCCACGTAGTGGTACAGCGACATCGCGCCCGCGTCGAGTGAGCCGGCCAACCGGCGCATGCTGAGTCCGTCCACCCCTTCCCGGTCGGCAAGCCGGATTGCCTCAAGCACCACTCGCTGCTTGCTCAGTCCAGCGTCTGACGCGGCCTGGCGCTCCCTGCTCATGGTCACGGCTCTCCTCGCCTGCCGATGGCTTGACAACCGTACAGTGTACGTTCATAGTACGGTGTACGACGTACAGTGTACGAATACGAACGAAAGAGGAGACGATGGCCATCCGAGCAGCCACCCCGCATCAACTCGACAACCCGCCGATCCCGGTGCAGGTCAAGCTCGCTGCCGCGTGGACCAGCCTGATGTTCCTGGTCATCTACATCGACTACTTCCACCTGTACCAACCCGGCGAAATCGACGAAATCCGAGGTGGGGTGATCTTGAGTTCGATATCAGCGCGACCTTGATGTCCAGCTTCTTTGTGATCATCGCGATCCCGGCCCTGATGGTGATGCTGTCCGTGACGCTGCCCCCGCGGGTGAACCGCGCCACGAACCTGGTCGTGGCTTCGATCTACATCCCGATCATGGTGTTCAACGTGGCAGGCGCGTCCTCGGACTGGGTCTTCTACTACGCCCTCACGATCGGAGTCGAGGTGCTGATCCTGGCCTTCATCCTGCGCTGCGCCTGGAGCTGGCCTCGGACCCCAGCCGTCCCCGCTGATCCCGCGACGACCGACCGCCGGGAGGGACTTCGGCAGTAGAGCAGAAGAGCCGAAGTTCCGAACCGGCTCCGGTGGACCCGTGGCGTCGGTTCCCGGCTGATTCCGGACCGGAAGCGACGTGAGGCGTCACCGGGAGGCGGGGGCCGTTCACCCTGGGGGCTGCAGTCCCGGCAAGTGAGGGGGTATCCGAGTCGAGTTCTACGGTGCTGCCTCCAGGGCCCGACGCAGCAACTGCGCTCCGGCGCGATTCGTCATGTCGGGCCTGCTCACCCGTTCGATGGCCTCTTGCGGAGTGAACAACCTTCGCTGGAGGAACTCTCGCAGGATTGCGTTGAGATCGGCGGTGCTGAGTTCAGGTGCAATATCGATGATCGTGCGCAGCGCCGTCGTGCAACGGACACCCTGAACGGTAGTGATGTCCGACTCAGGGATGTCGTCGTAGTGGACGATCACCGGCACGCCGTCGATGAACTCGCGCTCTGCAAGGCAACCGTTGGCATCGATGAAAGGACCGGTCTGGTGGAAGTGGTTTCGCATGGGCCGAGCGTAGGAAGGCGCCGCCGAACCATGGAGAGTTCTCCACAGGTGCGGGCTGCAACTCTGCCGGGCTCTAGGCCCTGAGTCGGATCGCAAAGGTCGTGTCCAGCAGCAGCAGAAACGCTCCCTGTGTGATGACCGCCGCCCCATCGCCGCGCAGTTCGTCGGCGCGATATCGACGGCCAGAGCGCCTCGCTGGGAATGAGTCAGCAATGCGGTCGGCGTGGGTTATCAGCGCGACGCCGGTCGCCACGTAGCCGACGTCGAGGACGCTGTTGATCACGAGCGCGCGGCGCAGCCGTCGTCGTTCGGCGTCGTCCGGATCCCCGTGTCGACGCCGCGCGCGCACGAGTCCAAGTCCCGCGATCGCCAGGTCGATGGCACCCCAAGCTGCCGTCTGGCGACCGAAGGCGCCGCGGCGGTCCTCGCCCCCCGATCCCCAGAGGAGGCCGCCCACCAGAACCGATCCCGCACCCCAGGCAGCCAGGACCGTCGTGAGTTGCCGCTCCACGTCCGCCACCGTGGAATCGGTGCTGGTCATAGTCGCGCTGTCGGTCATTCGCTCAATAACTCGATCGGGCATGGAGCCAGTCCATCAACGCGAGGGCCTGGTCGTCCACTCGGGGCTATCCGTAGTGGTAGCGGCATGCGGCGATACGCACTTCGTCCCCGGCGATCTTGTACACGAGCCGGTGTTCATCGGTGATGCGTCGCGACCAGTACCCGGCGAAATCGTGCTTGAGCGCCTCGGGCTTGCCGATGCCGTCGTTGCCGTTTCGCTGGATGTCAGCCAGCAGGCTGTTGATGCGCTTCAGGACCCGGCGGTCTTGGGCTTGCCACCACAGGCAGTCCTCCCAGGCGTTCTCGTCCCACACCAGCAGCACGTCAGTCGGTCTCGGCCAAGTCGTGAGCAATGCCCCCGCCGGCCTCCAGTCGCTCCATCGCATCGAGCAGGCGGCGAGCGTTGGCAGGCGAACGCATCAAGTAGGCCGTCTCCTTCAGGGATTCGTAGTCTTCGAGGGAGACCACGACCACAGGCTCGTGGCCGGCGCGAGTGATGACCACTTCTTCGCGATCGTTGATAACGCCATCAAGCATCTCCGCATATCGAGCGCGCGACTCCGTGTAACTCATCGTCTTCATTCGGCCCTCCTGTACAGAAAACTGTACGGACTGCGGTTGACGAACGCAATCGTGCTCGGAGTGCGGCACTGTTCGCCAGGATCGTGTGGCGGTGCCCGTCGTAGGCTGACGTGGTGCTCGACCTGGCCGGCATCGATATTGACGAGATCGCCATAGGACGCCGCCTGAGCCGTGCGCTGGCGGGCAAGGGAGCGTTCAGAAGGTTCCGCAACACTCTGTACCAAGGTCACCCGGAGCTGATCTCGGCCTCGCAGTCCTTTCGTGATTCACGGGCCAGATCCCGTGCCGTCGGCTGGCTGGTGGAGTGGGGCTTGGTCGACGAAGATGCCGCTCGTCAGTTCACGGTCGACAACCGGGAGCCAACACTGCCGTGACGCTGCGCTTGGTGAGGGTGACTCCGGCTGGTTCACTGGCACGGTGAGCCACCTGACACCTGTGCCATCGGACCCTGCTGCGCTGAAGGCCTGGATCGAGGGCTTGCCTCGGGAAGAGTTGATGGCGTTGGCGCAGCAACTGACCAGCGGAGCGCTGCTGGGAGGTATGGGGTCGTTCGGCGAGTCCAGTCCGGGCAACCGGGAGATCGAGGTGGCGCCGCCGCCGGATGAGCCGAGCCTGTTGACGCTGACCATTGAATTGCGGGGGGCCAAGCCGAGGATCTGGCGGCGCGTGTCGCTGCCGGGGGATCTCACCCTGGACGTGGTGCACACCCTGTTCCAGGCAGCCATGGGCTGGACGGACTCGCATCTGCACCGATTCCAGCCCGGCGATGGCCGCGGCTACGCCGAGCCGTACTTCATCACCGAGTTCGACGAGGAGGAGGGTGACGAGGGCACCCGGGAGGACGGCGTCCGGTTGGATCAGGTGCTGCGGGTCCCCGGGGATCAGCTGACCTATCTGTATGACTTCGGTGACGGCTGGGAGCACCGGGTCACCCTGGAGTCGGTGGCCCCGATCACACCGGACGGTCGGGAACCGAGGTGTCTGGGCGGGGCGAGAGCGTGCCCGCCAGAGGATGTCGGCGGAGTCGGCGGCTACAACGAGATCGCCAGGTGGCTTCGTGCCGGTGCCCCTGCCGGCGACGTCCCGGAGCCGTTCGACAACGCCGAACACGCTCACGATTGGCTGCCCCTCGGCTACGACCCTGACGTGTTCGACGCCGCCGAGGCGACCGCAGCGATGGGACGGTGGGCCAGGGGTGAGCACCTGCCCTGGCATGGCCTGCCCGACCCGCTGGCAGACCTGATCACCGGGCTGCACGGCGACGGGTGGGCGCGCGTGGACCCCTGGCTGGCAGCCCTGGGGCCGCGCTTGCCGGTCGAGTTGGGCGAGCAGGACGCCCGCCGTGCGGCGCGGCCTTGGCTGGCGGTGCTGGACGCCATCGGCTCGGGGACGAAACTGACCGCGGCCGGCTATCTGCCACCGACCGTGGTCGAGCAGATCGCCGACTCAGCGGGGGTGTCGGACTGGTGGATCGGCAAGGCCAACCGGGAGGACCTGACCTGGCCGGTCGCCGCACTTCGTCAGGCCGCGCAGGACGTGGGTCTGTTGCGCAAGGCCAAGGGCACGCTGACCCCGACCGCTCGTGCCCGCGCGGTGGCCGGAGACCCCCGCGAGATGGTCGTCACGGTTCTCTCACGACTCCCGCTGGGCAAGGGGTTCCAGGTGGAGGCGGGATGGTTCGCGCTACTCGGCAGGGCCGCCGGGGCCAGGGGTGCCGACCTCGATGCGGGTGTGGCGCAGATACTGACCGACCGCGGCTGGCGCGCCGACGGCCACGCGCCAGTCAGCCCGATGCAGGCACACGGCGGCGCGCGGGCAACGCTCGACCCGCTGGAGATGATGGCCGGAGGGATCAAGGAGCCCGACCCGGCCCTGCTCGAACGACTGGCCCGTGCCACCCTCCTCGGAGTCGCCGAGCCCGCCTGAGCGTGCTCTCCGACAGGATCACCCTGCCGAATCAACGCGCGCCGCGCCCCACGGATACGTCAGCATGGGCCGCATGACGAGTCAGGACTCCCCGTCGCACCCGCTAGCGCCGAGGCGGCACAGAAGGGGCGCTACCTGGCGCTGACCGCGATGGTGTTCGCCACGGGCATGACGTTCATCGACATGACCATCGTGTCGATCGGTGCTCCGGTGATCGAGTCCGATCTGGGGATCTCCGACGACGCGGTGCAGTGGGTGGTCAACGGGTACCTGCTGGGCTTGGCGGCGACGTTCGCGCTGATGGGTCGGGTGGCGGATGTCTACGGGCACCGGCGGATGGTCATCATTGGCACCATCGTGTTCGCCTTCTCGTCGCTGATGTGCGGCCTGACTCCGAGTGGCAACATCGCGGCGGCGTGGCTGATCGGCTGGCGGGTCGTCGAAGGCGTCGGTGCGGCGATGCTGTTCCCTGCAGCCTTGGCCATCGTCGTCGCCGCCTTTCCACCGGCCGGCCGCGGCCGGGCGCTGGCCTTGTTCTTCGCCATCACCGGAGGCCTCACCGCGATCGGACCGATCGTCGGCGGATACCTGGTGGACTGGAACTGGCGGTCGATCTTCTGGGTCAACATCCCCATCGCGATCATCGCCCTGATCCTCACCGCCATCGCCAAGCCCACGACCGAACGCCGCGACGAACCGATCGATTGGATCGGCGCGTTGCTGACCATCGTCGGCATGGGCCTGTCCGTGCTCGGCTTCCAGCAGGCCGGTTCATGGGGGTGGAGCAGCCCGCTGACGTGGTCGTGCATCGTCGGCGGCCTGGTAGTCCTGATCGCCTTCGTGCGGTACGAGTTGGGACGGCAGTACCCACTCATCAAGATGAAGATCTTCGCCGACCGGGCGTTCCAGGCGGACAACGCGGTGCTGTTCTTCATGTCCATGGCCTTCGTGCCGGTGTTCTTCTTCCTGAGCGTCTACGCCCAAGCCGCGCTGGGGTACAGCGCGCAAGAGGCTGGCCTCTTTCTGATGTGGTACTTCATCGGATTCGTCATCGCATCCCAGATCGGCGGGGCGATCCTGGATCGCAAAGGCTCCAAACTGCCGATGCTGGTGGGCGGTGTCATTGGCGCGATCGGCTACGCGGGTTGGGCGTTCAACGCTGGGTCCCTCAACGCCGGTGCGGTCACGCCGTGGATCGCTGTGGGTGGCTTCGGTGTTGGCCTGATGTTGGGCCCGGCAAGCACCGACGCCGTGAACCGCGCGATTGACGCGACGTACGGCGAGGTCACCGGCATCACGCAGACCGTGCGTAACTACGCGTCGGCGTTGGGATTCGCGATCCTCGGATCGGTGATGTCCAACGGGATCGCGTCGGACCTGGCTGGAAGTGCCCAACAGAACGGGCTGAACCAGCAGCAGGCCGAGACGCTGGTGGCTTCGGCGAGCGGTCAGACCAGTGGCGGTGCGGCTGGCACCATGGCGAATCTGCCGGCGGGCGCACAGTCCTTCCTGGCGGCCGTGCCTGGGGACTTCGCTACAGCGCTGTCGATCGTCATCTACGCGATGGCTGGGATGCTGCTCCTTGCTGCCGTTGCGGCTTTGCGCCACCCCGGCGGTCGGGCACCGGTCGCGGAGCAGGCCGCAGCCGACGCCGCCGCCGAGCCGGGTGGTTCCGCCACAAAGGAGACCGTCAAGCGACTGCTGGTTTTCGCGGCCGTCTTCGTAGCCATCTACCTGATCATCGCCTACGTCCTCTGACTGGGTGTCCTGGCCCTCGGTGCTTTAAGGGGTAGCGCCATGTTGGCGCCACCCTGGTTGCACCCAATGAAGGTAGTCGAAAGTCCCGAATACGCACTCCCCGGCGCATTCGGGCGTTGACACAAATACCGTGACGGTATGACGATTCGCGATGCAGGATCGGTTGCGGTGAGCGCGCTGCCGGGCCGCCCCGAACCGGGCGACTATGCGTACGGCCCGGCATCCCGAAAGGGCACCTGGGACGGCCACACCTGGACCGGTTTCACGTCCGACCCCGACCAGCCCGCTGTGCCCCACCGGCGTTCGATCACCCGGTTCATCGGTGGGTGGTGGTTCGTTGTAGCGGTCGTGGGTTACGTCGCAGCGGTCGCCATCGCGGTCGTTGCCCAGCAGAATCTGACTCTGCCGGTTCGCACAGCCGCGACGGTGGGCTCTGTGGCCGTGATGCTGTGGCTAGTCGCGGTGCTGAATCAACGCGTGCGGCTCGGCGAGGCGATGCGCCTGCCCATGCTCGCGATTGTTGGGGTGATCGCCGGCGCGGTCGCCTATGGAATAGCACTGGCCTGCTATCGGCTGCTGGACGGGTGGGGGATGAGGGCCGACTCCGTCGTCGGCAATTTGGCTGCGGGACCGGTGGAGGAGTTGAGCAAGCTCGTTGTCCCTCTGATCCTTTGGGTCGTCTGGCGCCGCTGTCGAGACCCGCGCTCTGGGTTCGGGGTAGTGCTGATCGGGGCCGCGGTCTTCGGAGTCATTGAGGCCTGGCAGTACACCGCACTGGACTTCACTGAGGCGACGACTCACACGGTCCAACACGCACATCACGACGTGATCGTGACTGAGGGTTCCCCGCCCGATCACGTTGTGACCATGGCTGCGTCGCGTCCGATCATTGAGGTGATCCACCCCATCGTCACGGCATTTGCGGCTGCGGTGGTCTGGCGGCAGGCGTGGCTCCATGGCCGCCTGGTAACAGCCGCGGGCCTCGGGGCCGTAGCTGTCGCCATCGTCGTCCATGCTGGATTTGATGCTGGTACGACGCTTCTCGATGAACTCGAGAGCCTTGATGGGCTGTTGGAAATCGCCGCGGCATTGTTGCTCGTGGTGGGCGGCTGGTTCTGGCTGTTGCGACCCACGGCCCGCGAACTCACGTCGCCGAACGCCATCTCGTCGAACGCCGAGGGTTGGCGTCCCAAGCGGCTACCGGCAATCCAGGTTCGTGAGGCTCGGGTCAGCGCCTCTGCGTGACCGTTAGTTCAATCCACTCGAAACCCCCTGATGGCGGGGTCGCTCGACGAGCGGGGGACGACAGCTTGAACTCCGTTACGCGAGCCAGGAACACTTCGGTGAAGACACCCAACTCCAACCTCGACAACCCCTCACCGGGGCAATAGTGGATGCCTCGCCCGTACAGCAGGTTCGCTTGCCTCGGCCGGTCGGGCCGGTACTGATCGGGATCGACGAACACGTCTGGGTCGCGCTGCGCAGCGGGCCACACGATCGTCACCGGCGAATCCACCGGGATGTCCACCCCGCTCACCGCCACGGGTCGGGACGTGCGCCGGCGGTTGCTGATCAACGGGGCCTCAAGCCGCAGCATCTCGTCCAGCGCGGGTTGGTCGACGCGACTGCGCAGGTTCGCGCGCACGTCGGGTCGTCGGGCCAGGAACTCGCAGATGACGCCGACCGCGGCCGCGATGGTGCCGAGCTCGCCCGCTGTCCAGTTGCGCAACATGCTGACCAACTCGTCGTCGGTCAGGTCGCGTCCATCGACCTGTTCCGCCAGAAGGTCTCTGGTCACCGTGGACCGTTCGTCGTTGCTGCGCCGAGCCTGGTCCAGGACGTCTCGGATGATCGCATCGAACTCATCCGCGACTCGGTTCAACTCCGTGCGGTCGCGGGCCGCGGTGGCCTGCGCGCTGCGCTCGGACCACTGCAGCAGTGGTACCGCCACGGCCTCCGGCCAGCCCAGGTAGGCGCACTGGACGCGCGCTGCGAACGGCAGCGCCACGTCGGACATGACCTCAATCGTCTCCCGATCCGTTACTGCCCGGTCGATCACGTCCGCTGTCACGCGTCGCAGTTCCGGCTCGAAAGCTGCAACCCGTTGCGCCGTGAAGCAACGATCGACTACCGCTCGGTAGGCAGCGTGTTCTGGCGGATCCATGCCATTGGGGATGGCCACATGCTGAGACACCCGATTGCTGAACGTGGCGTGATCGGTCAAGGCGGCGACGACATCCTGGTGGCGGAGCAGTGACCATCCCCACGCTTCGCTGTGCGGCACCGGACATCGGTTGCGCACCGCGTCGTAGGCAGCGATCTGATTGTGTTGCACAGCTTCGCTGGCGGGGTCCCAATCGTCGGTCACTGCGACCTCCCTTTGACTCCGCCAGCGTAGAACGCCTCAGGTGGAGGGGGACGGGTAGGGGTTGGGGCCGATCACGCGGACCTCCACCGTCCACTTCCCGCCCTTGTCGGGCTGCGTCATGGTGACGGTGGCGATGCCGGGCGACTGCGCGACCCCGCCCGGGGTCTCCGGAGTGAAGAAGTCCTCGGTGGGTTCGACCACCTTGAACACCGCTCCGTGACTGCTCGTCGCGGTCCACAGCACATCACCTGGGGTCTGGAAGTTCACGCGTTGTCCGACGTCCACCTTGATCCGGTCGGCGCCATAGTTCACCTGTACCGCTGCGGCACTCGCCGAAGGAGACGCGGACGCGGATACCTCCGCGGCGCTTGGTTGCTGGCCGGAACACCCGGCGAGCCCCACTGTCGCGGTGATCGCGATGACTGCGATGGCCCACTTGTTGCCCACGTCCGGATCATGGAGCCCGCACCAGAGTCCTGTCCACCTGAGAACGGGTAATCACCAGCAATCACCACATAACGTGGGGGCATGCACTCCACTCTGCGTCGCTCGCTGGCGACCGTCATCCTCTCGATATCGGTGATCCTGTCGGGGATGCTCCTGGTCACGCCCGCCCGGGCGGGGCAGGACATCACGATCGAGCTGAACAATCAGTTGCCCAAGACGCAGCCGCTCTACCCTCGCCTCGCGCTGCGTGGGACGGACAATCTGTGCTGGTATCCGCAGGACTTCGACCGCGACGACTTGTCCGCCCCTGCTGGCGGCGGCTATGTCTCGGTGTCAAGCGAGGTCCGCAATACGTTCTTCTCGTTCTGCAACCCGACCTTCAATCCGTTGAAGGACTCGTTGGTGCGCTGGCAGCAGTTCCGGTTGATGGCTCAGTCAGCACCCGGGGCGCCCTGGGAGGCGATCACCTGGGGCGACAACTATTCGCTGTTCCTGTTGTCGTACTGGAAGATCGTCATGGACGTGCGGGGATACCACTTCGACCTCAACGGGCTCGACCCGCGTACCCCGTTGCAGACACCCGTGGGCAAGGCATGCCTGCAGGTGGAGCCCCGGATGTTCAACTACACGAACCTGTTCCGCATGACGGTGACGAAGGCCAAGGACGGCGAGTGCTCGTATGGACCGGCGGCTGCCGGTGACTCGGCCCAAGAGCGATCCGTTCAGGTGGGAGTCGACCGCACCAATCGTGTGGTGGTCGGACCCGTCCGTGGTCGTGCGCAGGGGACTCAATGGACTGTTCGGCGAAGTCACTGCACCAGTGATCACTTCCGCGTCGAGGGGGTCCGGGTTCACCCCGGGCCGGGCGGATCGCGGTGGCAGGTGGTCACCGTACGGGGCACAAGTGTCGGTCGTGACGTCTGTGTGTTAGATCTGAGTGGACCACGGCAACAGAAGCTCATGAGTCAACGCGTGACACTGACCGTTCGGTGACCTCTGCGACTGATCACAGACCTGAAAGGCGCCCATGAATCATCCCAGCAGCAACCGCGTCCGCCGCCTCCCTCGCGCCGCGGCGCTTGTCGGTGCGGCTGCTGCGGCGGGCGCCGTGCTCGCGGCGGGAAGCCTGGCGGCTCCGGCCGTCGCCGCCGAGCCGACGTCTGCGACCAAGGGGAGCCGCGCCGACGCCATCGCGGAGATCGTCCGCGACGAGATGGCTGCCAGCCACCTGAAGGCCGTCATCGTCCGAGTCACCAAGGGGGACAAGGTGATCACGACGCAGGCGTTCGGCGACTCGTTGCCCGGGGTCCCTGCCACCACGGACATGCGGTTCCGCAACGGCGCCGTCGCCTTCGCCTACGTCGGCACGCTGCTCATGCGGTTCGTCGATCAGGGCAAGGTGCGACTCAACGACACCGTCGATCGCTGGATGCCCGACCTTCCGTTGTCGAACAAGGTCACGGTGAAGATGCTGGCGAACCAGACCAGCGGCTACCCGGACTATGAACAAGACCCGACGTTCGTGAACCAGTTCTACAAGAATCCGTTCCAGCGGTTCTCGTTCAAGCAGCGGCTCGCCATCGCGTTCTCGCGGCCGCAACTGTTCCCACCCGGGACGAACTGGAGTTACTCCCACACGAATTTCATGCTGCTGGGCAAGATCCTCGCCAAGATCGGCGACAAGCCGCTGGCCACCCTCCTGAGCCGCCAGGTGCTGCAGCCGATGGGGTTGCGCAGCACGGTGGCGTCGCAGACGGCGGTGATCCCCAGCCCGGTGCTGCACGCGTTCAGTTCGGAGCGTCGCGGCTTCTTGGGACTGCCGGCTGATCAGCCGTTCTACGAGGAGGCCACCTCGTGGAGTTCCGCGTGGGGGACTCCCGTGGGTGCCACCCAAACGACCGACATCCGCGACCTCACCACCTCGGCCTCGGCGATCGGCAGCGGTGAGCTGCTGTCGCGATCCAGTCACCGCAAGATGACCGGGCCGAACCTGTTGGGCTTCGGTAAGCCGCAACCGAACTGCGTACCGTCATGCTTCACCCAGGTGCGGGGATACAACTACGGACTCGGAATCGTGCGTTCCGGCGACTGGTTGATGCAGAACCCCCTGCTCGGCGGCTATAGCGCGGCGATGGCGAACCTGCCGAAGAAGGATCTGTCGATCGCCGTGGCAGCCACCTTCCGGGCGGACGCGTTCAACGCCGCGGGCGACTATCCGGGCAATCCCAGCGACAAGTTGTGGCGATTGATCGGGGCGTATCTGGCTCCCAAGGATGCGCCTCCGATCCGGAAGTAAGTGGCGCCGCGTACGCGGCAGTGATCAACGGCTGACGGATGGATCGTTGGCCACCCACCAGCGCCATGGTCGGTGAGTCGCTCGGGAGATGCCGATGCGGCTGCCCTGTGCGATCGATGCCGCGGGCATGTCAACAGGGGGTGCGCAGAACTGGAGGAGGCCGGTCCCGAACAGGTCCGACCCTGAGTCGGACAGGCGCGCTCCCAGAACCTGGCCCAGGCGGCCGGGGCCGCTGGCGAGCCGATGGTCGGGCCCCGGTGGGCGTCGACTGCGTGCCAACGAGTGTCCGTCGACGACCTCAGCGGCACGCAACAGAACGCCGCCCGCTGACCCCGCGGGGTGCGCCACGATGTTGACGCAGTGGTGGATGCCGTAGCTCAGGTACACGTAGATGTGACCGGGGTCGGCGAACATCGGAGCATTGCGGGCTGTCGGACCGCGGAACGCGTGCGAGGCCTCGTCGTCGACGGTGTATGCCTCGACTTCCGTGATGCGGATCTCGACTCCGTCGCGGGATCGCAGCCGGGCGCCCAACAGGCGAGGTGCGGCTTGGTCGGCGGGCAGTTGGAGCACGGTGAGCCACTGCGAGCCGTGACCGGGCAGCTCGGGCCGGGGTGGCGGTGCAGCATCACGACTGCTGCGGGGTCCACGAGACGCGAGCACCCCGCCCGAATCGTCAGGGTCACTCATATTGTTCCATCGGGGCCAGGCTATTTGAGGAGCCGCCATTGAACCGGTCACTGCGTGGCGGCGATGGCCGCTTCCGCGTGCCCAAAGCGGATGAACTCCTGCTCAAGGCGGACGTGCTCCCCGAACGTTCCCGCGAGCAGATCTCCATACAGCTGGGCCTCCGGGTCGGTCAGATTCGCCAGGTCGCGTTGGACTTGGGTGTCCTCCCGACCCCACGAATCCCGGTGTGTCAGCAGCGTTTCGGCATCCATGAGCAGACTGACTGTCTGCGGTAGCCGGGAACGGAATCGGTCCAGGATGGCGAAGCCGTGGGTGTCGATGTCGCCCCAGTAGTGGACGGACCTGTCACCGAGCCAACCCACTGCCCCCAAGATCTCCGGCGCCTCGTTGCCAGCACCGAACACGACGATCGCCGCAGTGGCGGGGGGGAACGCCAAGTAGTTCACCTCGTTCTCGGTCACGAAGACGCGGCGCACGGCTGCGGTCCGGTCGGGTGTCAGGGCAGCGAACTCAGACACCGGCACGGTGATATCGGTGAGCCCGGCCAGTAGGGCGCGCGACTCGTCGAGTTGCCGAAACCGGATCATCGCGGGTTTGGTCGCAAACCCGTAGCGGCGTTCGAACCAGCCGGCTCCGGTGGTGGACTCGGGCTCACCGTCGCGCACGGACGCAACGACGGCCGCGATAAGGCGTCGCTGCCGTTCGATGGTCTTGCTGTGCACACCGGGCAGATCCACCTGACGCACATACAAGCCGGAATCCGGGTGAGCGAGGATCCACTCGGCAACTGCCAGGACGGCGTCCCAGTCAGCGGCAGCCGCGAGCACAACCAACGGCCGTTCGTGAACGAAGGCAGCGAAGCGGTCCGGGGTTGCGTCGCGCAGTTGGGTGAGCGCCTCGCCGCTTCGGCTGCGGCCGATCATGGCCAGGGCATCGGTTGGCGTATCCAACCACGCCGCCGCTGGCATTACCTGCGGCCCCAGGGTGCGGTTGGGGGTGGCCGCCGATTCTACGCGCACGCGGCGAAGCTGCTGCAGCGATGCGGCCCACTCCCGCACGGCCTCGAACTGCTCGACGGTTTGACGCGCCGTAGGTCGCCGCAGGGGGATCCGAAACGGAAACGGAGTCGCGCGGGGCGTGCTGGGCAAGGCCTCGGACAGGTGTGAATCGCTGGGGTCGTCGACGTGGGTGTGCAGTAGCGCCCGCGGCAGCCGCCCGCGATCCCACTCCCGCTGCACGGCAGCCCGGAGATCATCGGGTGTGGTCCACCCAGTCACGAAGGCGGTCCAGCGGCGCGCACCGCGTCGATCGCATCCTTCTGCGCCCGATACTCCTGGATCGAGAGGTTGCGCACCTTGGAAGTGCGGCCACCCTCGTTGTGTACAAACCCCACGTGCGCGACATACGGCTCGATGATGTGGATCTTCTGCAGTGGCGTGACCACGAGCAGTTGCAGGTCAAGCCGCTTGAACAGTTCGAGCCCGAACCGGGCGGATTCGTCCGAGCCGCGGCCGAACGCCTCGTCGATGACCACGAATCGGAAGGTCCGCGAGTGCGTCTCGCCCGACGCCAACCCGAACTGATACGCCAGGCTGGCGGCCAGGATCGTGTAGGCCAACTTCTCCTTCTGCCCGCCGGACTTGCCACCCGAATCCGAGTAGTGCTCGTGTTCGGAGTCGTCACTGCGCAGCCGCTCGCTGGCAGCGAACGTGAACCAGTTGCGGACATCGGTGACTTTCGCCGTCCACCGCTTGTCCTCCTCGCTGCGACCCTCGCGTCCGGTGAAGCGACTGACGATCTGCTTGACCTGGAGGAACTTGGCCTCGCTGTAGTGGTCATCGCCGGAGCCGGTCACCGCGTCCTCGGTACAGGCCCGCAACTGCGCTCGGAAGTCGCGCACGTCCGCATCGATGGTGGGCGTCGGCTCCAGTCGGACATAGGTGTGGGGTTGATAGTCGATCTCGTGCAGCGAATCGTTGATGATTCCCACCCGGCGGCGGATCTCCTCTTGCGCGGTCTCGAGGGCAGCTCGGAACCCGACGACCTCGCGGATCGCATTGACGTTGAGTTGGCGCTTGAAGTTCGCCTCGAAGCGCGGCAGGTCGTCGGCGCGCAACTGCGTCAGCAGCGCTCGGTACTCGTCACCGGACTCGACGGCGGCATCCATCTCGTGGGCGGCAAGTGGCCACCGATTACGGAAATCGCCCATCGCTTTCACGAGGCGCTCGGCGGTGCGGGCGCTGCGCTTGTCCGCCTTGTCGATCGTGGTCTGGAGCGAATCGCGCACACGGCGTTCGATCGCGTCGCAGGTTTCGACTGTCAACCCTTTGACGCCGGACTCCCGGTGGAGCAACTGGGACAGTTCGGCACCGGTGTCGGAGTCGACAACGACGGTGGCCTCGTCACGCAACTGCTCACCGAGAGTTCGATCGGCCTCGTGACGACTCTCGAGACCGCCGATGCGTCGGTCCAGATCCGCGACTTCGGCGGCGAGGTGTTGGCGGTGAGCTCGAGCGGCGTCCAGTTGTTCGTTCAGTTCGCGCAGCACGTCGCTGGCGGCCCGCAACGCCGTCAGTTCGTCATGGATCTGCTGCGCCCTTGCTGCCTCGGACTGCCAGTCGAGGGCGGCGTAGTCGCGACGTTCCTGCAGGACCGCGAGCTGTTGGCTGCGGGTCACCAACGATCCCGACTCCGTGCGAAGTGCTCGTATGCGTTCTTCGACCTGATTCACGCGCCGACGCAGCGATTCCCGCTCGCCCTCCAGCGCCCGCCGCTTGGCGGCGTTGTCCCACCCCAACACGTATCTGCGCCGGTCGCCGATGTGGTGGCGATCATCCTTCTCGTGGCGTTCGCCGCCGGCCTTGATCTGACCGTTTCGGGTGATCGCGGAAGTCGCTTGCTGGAACTCCTCGGGTGTGCGAGCGCACACCAGGTCGAACCGACGGGTGATCTCGGCGCCGAGCCATTGCGTGAACGCGGTGTCGGGTCGCACGGCGAGTTTGTGCACCAGGGAGCGGTCGTCGGGTGCGCCGCGTACTGGCCCACGGCCGCGTACGCGGAAGTACACCAGGCGCCCGCGCAGATTGGTGGTGTCCACCCAGCGGGCCACGTCGGGATAGTGCCGGTTGGGCACAAGCAGGGACAGTCCGAAGCCGTGCAGCAGGCGCTCCGCGGCCGGTTCCCACTGCTCATCGGTGACCCGGATGAGTTCGCCAGCGAAGGGGAGGTCGTCCACCCCGATGTCCAGGGCGCTTGATAGTGCGAGGCGTACCGCGATCATGTGTTGGTCGATGTTTGAATCGCGTTCGGCCAGGCTCTTGAGTTCGGCTTCGACCTCCGTGAGTCGTTGCCGCGTGTCCCGCTCGGCAACCGCGATCTCGCTCAGATCATTGCTGATGGTGGCGCGCCGGGTTTCGGCGGCGTCGAGTAGATCGGCAACTCCGCTGAGTTGGGCGTGCAGTTCATCGGGGCTGCGGGCGGGTTCCAGGTCGAGTTGCAGGCACAGGCGCTCATAGTCAGCGGCGGTCGCTCGACGGGAGTCGCGCTCGGTTTCGGCGGCGAGTAGTTGCTGCTCCAGCTGGACGAGTCGATCGCCGCCGCTGTCGCGGATTGCGGCCTGAACGTCGAGTTCGTTGGCCTGGGCGACTGCGTGATCGGCGGCGACCGTGTTTCGTCGCAGGTTCTGGGTGCGAATCTGTTCGGTCAACCGTTCGCATCGTTGATCGACGAGGGACGTCTTCAGTGCCACCACGTGGCTGCGCAGCAGATCGCGCAGCTGGCGTTGGTGGTCCCGGCTAGCCGATTGCGCGGCGTAGTCATCGAGGTCGGTGACCAGTGGCGTGAGCGCAGCCACCTGCTCCTTCGCGGTCAGTACCGCGTCGTGGGAGCGGGTCAGGTCCTCGAAGTGGGCGATCAGTCCCGCGATTCGTTCACTGACTGCGGATGGTTCCAGCATGTGTTCCCGAACGAAATCGGTCAGGTTGCCCACCGACTTCATGGAGACGGTTTGGTGAAACAGTTCCAGGGCCTGGGGGTGCTCGATGCCGAATCGCCGCCGGAACTCGGCGGCGTAGGTGGAGTAGGAGTCGTGAACGCAAGCACCACTGTCGCGTAATCGTTTGCGTAGCCGGGTGACGTCGGTTCCGAAGTCGGCGAAGTCCGCCGCGATTGTCAGCTCACGGTCGGCAACGACGAACGTCTTGGCGGGGTGGCCGGAATGATCACGGAACCAGAACACCTGTGCCAGCGTGACTGACTGGCCCAACGCCTGATTGTGGAACACCGCCAGCAACACCGAGTACTGAGCTGTCGTGCGCAAGGCGACGGGTTTGGCCGACGTGCGCGCCTCAGCACGTTCGGACTTGTAGTGCCCAAGCACGTACGACGCCAGCGTGCGCTCTCGATGTTCGGCTCCGGCGGCCTTGTTGTAGGACACCCGCTGCGGCGCCACCAGAAGCGTGGTGAGCCCATCGACCAGGGTGGACTTTCCAGAGCCGATGTCTCCGGTCAACAGGCCGTTTCGACCGTCCAGATCCAGCGACCATACGTGACTGTCGAACGTGCCCCAGTTGTACGCCTCGAAACGCTGCAGACGGAATCCGATCAGGCGGTCGGCAAACAGGTCGAGTTCAAGACCGTCGATCACGTCGCCTCCTGGGTCCGGTCGAAGTCCCGCGTGTATTCGGTCAGGCGGACGTCGAAGTCCGACAACCATTGCGCATCGATGAAGGCCTTGATGATTCGTCGCACCTCGTACGTGTGGGGCTGGTCACGAAGCGCTCGGGCGAACCCCAGTTCCGCGATCTTTCGCAGGTCGGCTTCGACCTCGTCGGCCATCCGCGCCTCGTTGTTCCGCGCCGGGTGGTAGGTCCGCACGAGTTCCACTGCCTGTTCGCGGGTCAGAATCAGCCGCGTCTCATCACCCTGAGCATCCAGTTCCAGTAACTGTCGTCGAAGGAGCGCCAGGAGCAGGCTGACGCGATACGACAGTTGCCGGCGCGCCACAAGTCGGGGCCGGTCGGGTTCGTCGTCGGCCGGATCAAGGGGAATGACGTACGCGTACCCCTCGGCCTCGTCCACCGTGACGTCCAACCCGAGTGGAGCGAGATGATCGGTGACCTGGGCGCCGAGGGTCAGGAGGGCCTGCCAGGCACGGGCGTGGGTATCGGCGTACACGACACCCTTGAGCAGCGGTACGCAGGCATCGGCCAGGGCGGGTTCAGACACGGGACTCCTCGTCAGCGGCGCGGTCGACGAGGGCGTTGTCCGTGGTGGTGAACACCACGAGCGGTAGCTGGGCTCGCCGCAGCGACCCGACTTCGTCGTGCCACGAGACTTCCTGGTGGTGGTCGGCGTCGAACAGTGCGGCGGTGTCGTCGTCGGCGATGGCCAGGTAGGTCACGACCTCGGACAAGCCGTGCGTGATCGGGTGCTCAGCGACAACCTCACCCAAGCTCACCTGGGTCCGTCCGCTCAGCGACTGGGCCACCGCGCCGCGCAGTCGTGAAGGGTCAACAGTGAACTGGTCGAACAGCTGGGTTGCGGGGAACTCCTGGTCACCCAGCTCGATGTCAGTTGCGGCCAGGGCCATGTCGCGGCCAGGCTCGTACAGGCGGCGGGACATCGGTACCGAGACGTCGATCTTGGCCTCGTCGAGTTCGGTGAATGAACCCGCGGGTTGACGGTCGCGTGCTGCCAGCGCGCTGGACTCGATGGAGCGCAGGAGCTCACTGATGCGGCGGTTCTCCAGGTACGAGCGGTTGTCCAGGAAGCGGCGCAGTTGTTGCGACAGATGCGCGACCGTGACCTGGACCGAGTCCGCCGCCTTCAACCAGTCGTGGACGACGAACCGCAGTGTCGGATCGGGCGAAGTCAGGGCGGGCAGGTGCATGACCTGATCCATGAGTTCGGCGAAACTGTCCTGGCGGTCTCCGGACATCAGGAAGTCCCAGAACGCCTGGAAACTGATGCCTTGATCAGAGCTCGCGATGGCATCGTGATCGCCGAGCACGCCGTCGAGCAGGGCGCCGCGGGAACCTTCCCAGGTGGCGATCCGTTCGCGCACGCCGCGGTCGAGTCGGCGGAAGTTCTCCTCCACCTCGCGGAAGTCGGACAGTAGCTCGCGCGCGGTGGCCGTGAACTGCTGGAACCGGTCGCGGACTGCGGTGTCGTCCAGCACCCGGACCTCGCCGCGTTCGACGCGCGCGATCTCGTCGTCCAGTTCGGCGCGACGACGGTGTAACAGCTCCAATCGGACAGCCGGATCGTCCTGCGACCCCTCGACCAGCTGACGAAGTAGGCCGAACAGGGTGAGCAGGCGTGACTCCGTACCTACGAACGAACGTTGCGTGAGTGAGTCCAACCAGACGAGGGCCTTCTCCGTGGCAGGAGTCAGATCGTAGGCGGGCACGTCGGATCCGCGCGGATAGAACTTGCGCAACCAGCCACGCGACGGGTCGGCCCAGTCGGCGACGTAAGCGCTCGCGTCTCGGGGGTAGGCCTGGGGATCGATCTGTCGCAACCGGAACAGCTCGTCGTCGATGGCCTCGATCAGTGCCGACTCCGGGACGGTGCGGGCGTTGTCAGCCACGAAGATCCGATGCAGGACGGTGGCCACGAAAGGCGCGGAGTCGGCGCGCAGCAGTCGCCACGCCGGATGCTGCTGCCGCATCGACTCCAGATCGTCGTGATCCACACTTCCTCCCGGGCCTACGGTACGTCGGCCGTCGCGGCCGGTGAGAATCGACACTTCGTTCGACTGCTCGCCAGCCCGCGAATCACGCTTCCCACGAGAGCACGGATTCGGGCACGTCGATACCGGGCCGCAGGTCCGGCGCGGGCGCAACGGACACGGTGGGATGACCGAACCGGATGATCCCGGCCCACGTGTCGCCCGCAACATCCGAATCGGGGTCTTCGGGCCAGCTGTCGCTGGCGCGCAGCGACCACTGGTCGATCGGCAGCTGCAGCGTCATGGTCGCGGCCAGTTCCTTGGCCGTGGACGGGCGGACTTCGCCGGTGCGACCGGGCAGGATCCGATTGGTCAGGACAGCCTGGGCCGCTGCCGGATCCGGCGAGGTCGTGAAGGTGCCGAACAGCATCGCGCTGCGGTAGACGATCGACGACTCGAACGCAGATCGGGCCACGACGATCCCGCCGACGTCCGTGACAGCAACACAGGCGGGGGTGCCGCCGGCCAGCGCCCGCATCCACCGCGATCCGGTGGAGCCGTGGATCAGCACGTGGTCGCCGTCGCGGGCGATCAGGGTCGGGAACACCACGGGATCACCATCGGGTGCGAGACCCACATGGGCCAGGAACTGGGAATCGAGCAGGGCGTCCAGATCGGCGCGAGATGTGGACATCCGTTCGGGCATGCGGGTCGAGGTGAGTTCAGGCACCCGCCCAGGGTAGGTGGTGGCAGCAACGACTGACGGATCGACGGGTGGTGTCAGTCGACCGTGGCAGTATCGGTGCTTCCGGCCGATCCGAAGAATGCCAGGTAGGCGCCTGCTGGTGCCTGCACAGCGGTCGTGGCGGCACCGTCGGAGTCGATGATCGACCGGTCCTTGTCGAACAGCTTCCAGTCGCTTTGGGCTGACAGCGTCAGTGGCCCTCAAGAGGCCCAAACCCGACGACCTCGACTACGCAGGAGGCATCGGCTGCACAACCATCACGTCCGACTGCCCGCACAGGCAAGTAGCCTCCCAGCACGCGACGGACCACGATGATGAGCGTGACCTACGAGGAGCGACCATGACCGACGATCCCTTCGCGCTTGCCAGGTTCGTCACCGCCCAGGATGGCCGCGACCCGCATCACCGAGGCATCGATTGGCGGTCGATCACCGCTGAGTTGGCGGCGGGTCGCAAGCGTGGCCACTGGATGTGGTTCGTGTTCCCTCAAGTCGACCTGGGTCACACCCCGACGTCGCACCATTTCGCGATCATGTCACGCGACGAGGCCGCGGCCTACCTTGCCCATCCGATCCTGGGCCCGCGGCTGCGCGAGTGCACCAGTCTGATCTTGAAGAGCGGCGGCAGCGATCCGGTCGCGATCTTCGGCCATACGGACAGTCGCAAGCTGCGCTCGTCCCTGACCCTGTTCGATGCCGTCGACTCCGGTGGCATCTTCGCGGAGGGTCTGGACGCGTTCTTCGCCGGTGACCGCGACGAGAGCACCCTGGCCTTCCTGCATGTCTTCCCGGAGGCCGAGTAGGGCGAAGCCTGGGTCTTGAGGACGACAAGGTCCGTGCCGGTTCCGCTATGAAGGTCCCCACCCATTCCCGAGCCAAGGACTCGAGTTCTCCGCTGTGCCAATCCCTGATCCGCACGCATCTGCACGAGGGCAAGGGTGGCGGCCTCTGTCTCGGGCGACTGGCCCCCACCTATGGCAAGCTGCGCGCATGGACGACCTCAGAGGTGTGGACCCAGCGGGTTACGACCTGGCGGTTCGCGACGCAGCCATGGACTACCTAGAAATGCTCGCCGAGCAATCCGGTGGGACCGTCACTCGTGATCAGTTGGAGCACTTCACCTTCGACGGGCGCCAGATCAAGCTGGTCGACCACAGCAGGGGGATCCGAAACCCGGCGGAGTTGCTGGCGACGCTGACGGTAATCCACAACCCTCACGGTCCTTACGACGATCACGTCGCTGACGGCTTTCTCAGTTACTCGATCAGCACGGCTGGTTGGCAGCAGGGTGACAACCGCAAGTTGCATGCCGCTTACAAGCGACGGCTTCCCATCATCGTGCTCCAGAAGCTGCGGCCGAATGTCTACGTCCCTTCGTCGCCGGCCTACTTGGTCGACGAGCACCCAGAGCGAGGCGAGTACGGGCAGTATTTGATCGCCTTCGGGCAAGTTGCCCGATCCATGGATCCCGCCAGCGAGATCGAGCGCCGGTATGCGCGGCGGATGGTCAGACAGAGGCTCCACCAACCTCTCTTCCGCGCGAAGGTCCTTGAGGCCTACACCGGTCGCTGCGCCATCTGTGCGCTCAAGCATTTGGAGCTACTAGATGCGGCCCACATCGTGCCCGATGCGAATGTTGGAGGCCGGGCGACTGTCAGCAATGGGCTGGCCCTCTGCAAGATTCATCACTCCGCGTACGACAAGGATGTACTTGGCATAGATGCGGACTTCCGCGTTCACATCGCCGAGAAGGTGCTCCACGAGGTCGACGGGCCGATGCTCCGCTATGGCCTGCAAGAGTTCCACGGAAAGGGGCTGATGCAGTTGCCCCACCGATCAGCCGACCAGCCGAGCCGAGATGGGTTGGCGACGCGGTTCGATGGATTCCTTCGTAGGTCGGCCTAGCCGGCACGTCAGGGAACGTCATGCACGGCGGGCAACTACCTGACTCCAGTCGGGAACTTGCCTCGCATGCACTGACGCTCGCGGTACTGCCACAAGAACTCGAAGGGGTCGGGTCCCAACTCAGGCGGCCGTCTGATCAGCAGTAGCAACCTTGCGCTGTTCCTCCACCGCATCGCGGACGTGGCGACTTTGTTGCGTCTCCGGTACCGAGTAGCGCACTTCGGTATGGGTCAGCAGGTCCAACAGACTGCGCCGCTTGGAGTCGATCAGGGAGGTGAATCCGGTGATCAGCCAGAACGCCAGTCCGAACACCAGGGCCCAGGCGCGCACGATCGAACGGATGAGGCCCGGTCGACGCCCGTCCGGCGTGCACACGCGGACGCCGACGATGCCCATCCCCAGCGAACGCCCGAGGATCCAGTAGCAGAGCGCGAGGTAGGTGGGAATCGCTCCGGCCGCCATTGCCACCAGGGTGTAGGTGAGCCAGGACGGCGGATTCCCGTCGAACAGTGAGTCGATCAAGCCACCCAGCGTCGAGAAGAGGACGGTGGCCAGATATCCCACGACCAAGAGGTCAATGCCCAACCCCAACAATCGCGACGCCGCGCCGGCGTAGGTGAAGTCTCGGCCAGGAGGGGCGGGCGGGGCAGGCAGCGCCCGCCAGATGGATCGTTGCTTGGCCAGATCATCGACAGCCAGCCGAAGGGGTTTGGTGTCGTCAGGTGACACGTCCGCCAGCACGATCTCCAGTGCGGTGTCCGACCGCGGACGCTTGGGCCGCCGCAGAACCCGTCGTCCCACACTGTCGACGGTGTCGTCCACATCGGCAAGCGTTCCGCGGAATCCCTCGAGGGTGTCCAGGAACAGGCCTTGACTCTGCTCGCGGATCAGATCTCGGATCCGCGGGTCGTCCACGATGTCGTCCAAGATCTGGGGAACCACCTCACGCCGGATCTTGGGCATCAGCGCGTCGACGAGCTGGGGCGCGACGTCGGTCTCGATGCGGGGCATGAGCGCATCCAGAAGATCCGGAGCCACCTGGTCGCGAATCTTGGGCATGAGGGCGTCCACCAGTTGTGGCGCCACTTCTGCGGTGATCATCGGCATCAGTGTGGTGACCAGTTGAGGAGCCACCTCCTCGCCGAGTTTCGGCATCAACGAGTCGATCAGGGCGGGTGCGATGGTCTGCTCCAGGTAGGGGACCAGGCCGTCGACGATCTGCGGTACGAGTTGCTGCTCGAGGTACGGCTGTAGATCGGTCAGAAGTCGTGGCAACAGGTCGTCGACCAGGCGCGGTGTTACTCCGCCGACGACCTCGGGCACGGTCACCTGCACGAGATGACCGGTGACGCCGTCCACCATCTCGGGGATAGTGACGGTCGTGAGTTGATCGGTGATCCCGGCGAGGATCTCTGGGACGACCTCCTCGGTCAGGTAGGGGGTGATGCCGGCGACGATGCGTGGGATGGCCTCGTCGATCAGGTAAGGCTCGAGGTCCTCGATGACCTGCTGCGCGGTGGAGTTGGTCGCCTCCAGCGCCAACTCACCGGCGGTGTGCCCTGCACGTCCCACCGTGGCCTCGAAGGCACCTCCGGCCACGTCGCGTGCCCCACCGGCCGCCCGGCGGACGAGTCCGCGCAACCCGTCGTCGGCGTCCGGTGGCGTCATAACGGCAGGCTAGGGCCTGAGGGCCTCGCCACGCCGGATCCGTCCTTCCTTCACCAGGCGATCGAGGCCCATCACCAGCAATACGACATTCACATTCGCGGCGAGCAGCTGCTCCTCAACGCTGGCCACCCGTCGCAGAAGGGGAGAGCGGTACAGCGGCGCGATCACCCGCTCGCCGTCGTAGGCCAACCAGTCGCCGACGGTCACGGGTGGCAGGCCCCGCCGCAATGGCAGGGTGCGCGGTCCTGAGTCAGTGACCGCCTGGACTGCGACAGGGTCGTGGCGAATCACCCGCGCGGGTCGGGCGTCTGGGCCGTGCTCCGCCACCAGTGCCTGCCACCACGGCGAGAACCCGTAGTCAGCAAATTCGCCCATTGTGCTGTCGCGCTATCCCGACTTCGCGGTAGTGCGCTCGCGGCCGGCACGCCGGAGCGTGCGTATTTGCTCATGATCATGGTCGGATACGCGATCAGCAGCGTCACCGAAGATTCCCATCCATGATCATGAGCAGATACGCAGCAAAGTGGGGGGCAGGGCCCTACTGGGGAAGCAACGACGCGTATTCGCTGTAGGGGACCTGTCCGGTCGGGCTCGCCTCGATGGCATTGGCGATTTCGCTGGGGATGGGCGTCCACCGCGCCGGCATCTTCGCGGCCTTTGCCGGATTGAGCGTGTAGATCAGGGCGAAGTTGACGATCCAGATGGACGGCGCCATGGACATTCCGACAGACGTGGTTGATCCGCCCTTGGTGTTGGGGACCAGTTGGGCGGTACCTGCCTGTTGCTGGGACTTGTTCCCGTAGACAGCCTCGGCGGTGTACGCAGATCGGTACAGCATCCGCAGCGACTTGCGAGCGCCGTTGTTTCGACACCATTTGCCCAAGTACCCGCCCGGTTCGATGACGGTGTTCACCTGTCGCGTGGGCGCGGTGGAGTTGGCGGGGCTCTGCAGTAAGCCGTCGGTGTTCACCATCAGCCCGTAACTGGCCAGAACCGTCGCTGTGCGCTGACCATCCACGTTGGCGTACAGGGGCCGACCGTTCGTGTTGGTCAGGATTCGCACGCTCTCGTCGACGAGCTTGGCCGCGGTGGGATCGCCTCCGATGCCCTTGCCCGACACGAAGAGCCGGAACTGTTGGTGCGTGAAGGCCTGCCGCTTCTTGAGCCCGATGCTGCGCGCAATTCGGTGGGTTGTCTGCATTCCCAGCGGGCGGTTGAGCTGCTTGGCTGATACGACCTGCCTCGGCGCCAGCTTCTCGTAGCGGGGGACCCCGGAGTATGGGTTGTCGAAGCCGGTGGTGGCGGGCAGATCGGCCGCAAGCGCGTGGGTGGTCGGCACAGCGACAACCGCGCTGGTCAAGACCACTGCCAATGCCCGTTGATGGCGACAAGGTCGACGGCTGGCACGAGCGATCCAGATCGAGTTCCTCATGGGTTCTGGTTCCTCTCAGCGGACTCCAAGTCACCGAGAGCCTACGCTTGGTTGCGCGATGAAGGGCCAATCTCGGAGCCGGGGTCTCAGGTGGCGCAGGTGCCCGGCCGGCAGCCTCGGTCATGCTGCTGAGCGGGACCCCACATGGCGACGGCGGGAGCAGTGCCTGCAGTCAGAATGGCACTCCGGTCACTTGGGAGAATCAGACAGTCGTGATCGACGAAGTCGAGGGCCAGGGCTTCGCTGGCTTCAAGGAGTACGCGCGCGAAGGCGAGCAGCCACAGAAGGAAGTGTTGAACGGAGTGATCGGCCCGAACTGTGACATTCTCATCGTGGACGAGGACGGCACCTTCGCGGGTCAGTTGACTGATGGGCGGTAGCAGGGCCAGTACGCCGAGAGCGGTGACGACGCGGCGGCCATCAACCTGGAGCTGTCCAGGCAGCAGCGAGCCCCGCAGCAACCCCGCGGACGCTCCGGTGGAGTACGCGGGCCCGGTTCACTACCGTCACATGAACGCGGCAGCCAGCAACCTGCAGCACAACGGCGGGAGGTGTCATGTCGGATCGGGCTCCGGGACGATCCAAGCGGGCCGCCGTCGAGCGCTGCTTTCGGATCCTGAACCTGCTCGCCGACGCGATGCCCGACTGGGTGAGTCGGGATCTGCTGGCCGACGAAGCCGGCTTCGGGGGCAAGGCTCTGCCGGACCGGCGCCGGCAACTGACTCGTGACATCCGGGACCTAAGGGGTCTCGGATGGGACATCGAGATCAACGACCTGGACGGCGCCGAATCGCGTGTTCGACTGAACGATCGGGATCCGCGACTGGCGACGCTGCTGACTCCGGAACAACAGGCGCAACTCTCTCGCGCGGCCAGGGCAGGCGGTCTCTCGGCCGAGGCCTTCGGGCTGCCCACGCAGCCGCTCACGGGAACTCCCGCGATCGAGGTACTTCTCCAACGCAGCGACAACTACAAGCTCGAGTCGTTCCTGCACGCGCTGACCTACCGGTGTCTGGTCCATACGGAGTACTCGCACAAGCCCCGGACGCTGCACATCGACCGCGTGTTCCAGACCTCGACTGGCAAGTGGCGCGTGGTGGCCCGCGATCAGGGCGAACAGAAGCACTTCCGATTGGACCGGTTCGGCGCTGTCTCGCTGGAAGCGCCCGGAACCGCGAGCGCGGTCCAGCCCGACCTGACCTCGTTGGATCCGCTGCAGTACCAGGTCGGCGATCCGATCACGGCCACGGTCGTGGTCCCCTTCGCGCATGAGAGCCAGGTCATCCGCGAACTCGGTCGGCCCCTGGATCGCACGCAAGAAGGCGAGGAAGTCACCTTGCGGATCAGGGTCGTCAACCGCGAACTGTGGCTGTTCCGGCTGTGCCATCTGGGTAAGCGCGTGCGCTTGACCGGGCCCGACGAACTGCGCGACGAGTTCCGCACCTACCTCACCGGTTTTGTGGCAGGTGCTCGATGACGGCACCCAAGTACCTGCAGTGGCTGGGCGACGCCGCCACTGCCTTGCGGATCCTCTCAGTTCACCGCAACGGACTATCGGTGAGTGAACTGGCCGACCTGCTGGATGTCAGCCAGCTGCAGGTCAGGGAGATGCTGGCTGCTTACTCCAGCGGGGCGTCGCTGGCACTCGATGCGGCGTTGGATGACAACGACAGCGGCCTGCTGTTCCTGGAATCACAGCTACCCACGCCATCGGCCCTTACCGGTGACGAACTGACCCAGTGGCTGGACGATCACTCGGTGCCCCCAGAGATCGCCGAATGGGTCGCGTTAGACGTCACCGCTACGCCTGGCCCCTTCGCGGTGATGCTGTCGGTGGACGAGGTGGTCCAGCTCCTCGCAGCGGCTGATTCGCTCTTCGCCACGGAGCCCGACAACGAAGCACTGCGCCAAGGCATCGCAGCGTTGCGGCTGCAGTGGCTTCCCGAGCAGTCCATGGCCGTTCAGTTCGCCACCCAGTCCGAGGTCCTGCCGACGTTGCGCGAGGGCATCCGGGAACAGCGCAAGGTCTCGTTCGTGTACTCCCGCGAGTGGGAGCCGGGCGTGATGCCCCGAATCGTGGAGCCCTATGCCCTCAAGCGCACGTACCTGGGGTACGAACTCGACGCGGGGCCCGTGCGCGACGACGGCCGCATCCGGACGTTCCTCCTGCGCAACATGAGGGACGTCGAGTTGCTCGATGAGACCTTCGAGATGCCGGATGACGTCGCGGAACTGATCGACGTCAATCGCGAGACCATGTCGGTGCGCGTGATCGTCCCCAAGGCCGCCATGCGCTCCTACGAGGGCCTGGTCGCCACGTTGCAGGTCGTGACCGAGGACGACGACGGTCACGGCGACCGGGAGTTGCAGCTGACGATTCAGCAGCCGTTCCGCCATCGACTGGCACTGTTCCTACTGCGAGCCGGGCCAGAGGCGATCCTGCTGGAACCTGAGAGCATGTCCGATGTCGCCGCGGACCTGGCGACCGAACTGCTGGCCCATCACGGGCTGGACTGACGCTCCCTCAACCGGACCGGTGTTGTGTCGCGGCTCTGGTCCACCCTGGTGGCAACACACCGAGTGAACGGGGAGTCCAATGAGGCGCAAGTACCGGTCGATGACCTTCACCAAGACCGTCGCGCGCGACAGTGAGGCGGTGACGGTGCCCCAGGTCTGCCCTGCCGATCTGCCGCGGGTCAGCCGGGCCCGGATCGGGCTGATCGACGTCGACAACATCGTGATCGGTCACGACGGTCTCATCCAGCCAGATCGAGCCCACTCGGCACTGGCCGAGATCTACGCACAGATGAGCACTGTCGAGTTGAGCCTCGCGCTGATCTCGGATCCAGCCCGCAAGGCTCTCGGCCCGAACCTGTGCTTTGAGTTCCACCAGTGGACGTGGCGCGTAGCCGACGTCGGCAGGGACGCAGCTGATCGACAGTTGATCGACTTCGCGCGTGCCGCCCTGCGCCAACGGCCGGGAGCGCTCGTCGCGGTCGCCTCGGGGGACCACGAATTCGCCCAACTCGCCGAGCTCACTGACCTCGAGGTCGTGGTGCCGCGCAACCATCGCGGTGTCTCGCGGGAGTTGCGCCCGTACTTGCGCGTCTGGCGGCCTGCCGGTCGGCAGGATTTCGGCCTGGCCACCTGACCGCGGCAGCAGGGTCCGAGCTAGTTGTGTCGGGCACCGGGTGGACAGTGGAGATACCGGGGAGACGATCCGCCGTCACCCTTACCACGGTCGTGGCTGCCCTTCGCGGGGGAGAGGACAGCCACGACCGAGATCAGCAGCAACAACCCACGGGAGACATCACATGCACATCAACGCACACCTGGACGACGACTTCGTCGCCGACAAGGCGGCAAGGTCGATCCCGACCTCGACGACGAGGCGGACTGAACCGCGAACGACGGTCAGACGGCTCGCAGCGTGATGGTCACTTCGTCGCCGGCGCTGACCGACTCCGCCTTGCGAACGGCCGCCTTGATGGGGAGCACGAAACACCCAGAGTCCTTGTCGGGGAACACCGAGGTGCGCCAGGTCGACCCGCCGATCGTGACCTCAACGGGCACTGACCCGAAGCCGGCCCTGGGTCCGCTGCGCGCGCCCAGGTCGTCACTGGGTTCCGGGGGCACGGTGGCGAAGGTCCACGAGTCGGACTTGCGGGCATCCCAGATCCACAGGGGTGTCGTGAACGAGTACGTCGTGTCGTCGCGGTCGGCCACTGCGGGTCAGGCCTGCTGATCGGGACGACCGTGGAAGTCGTCCATCGTGTGATAGATCCCGAACACGCGATCAGCGAGGAAGTCGCGCATCCACAGCGGCACGATGCCCTTGAACGCCTCGCTCAGCAGCACCGTCTTGGGCATGATCACGAAGGCCTTGCCCTTGAGCATGGCCCCCCACGTCTCGTCGACCACGTCCTCGGGCTCCAGCAGCGGCAGCAGTGGAGCCGACGTGGCACCGTCGAACATGCCGGTCTTGATGTAGTACGGACACACGGTGGTCACGCGCACGTTGTGGTGCCCGGCCTGCTCGAGCTCCAGTCGTACGGATTCCGACCACCCGACCATGGCCCACTTCGACCCGGCATAGGCGGCGAGGCGCGGGTTGGGCGTGAGTCCCGCCGCCGAGGCCAGGTTGACGAGGCGGCACTCGCTGCCGCTGTCGATCATGCCCGGCAAGAACTCCCGAGCGATGGCCATGGGGCCAAGAGTGTTGACGTCCAATGTCAAAGCGACATCTCGCTGCGTGTCGGTCTCCCAGAAGTAGTGGTTGCCGCGCACGATCCCGGCATTGTTGATCAGGATGTCGATGCCGCCGAACTTAGCGAGAACCTCGGCGGCCGCCGCCTTGACCGCTTGCCAGTCGCCCACATCGACGACGTCGGTGCGTACCTGCGCCCGGCCCTCGTCCAGCTCGGCGGCGGTCTCGGACAGTTCCGCCTCGTTGACGTCCCACAGCACCACCGCGGCGGCGTCCTCGTCGACGGCTCGTTGCGCGAACAACTTTCCCATCCCCATCGCCGCGCCCGTCACGAGCACCCGCTTGCCAGCCACTGTCTGCATGTCGGCCTCCCAACCACTCTCGTCCCAGGCTATGCCTCAGGGGGCCGCTGTGGGTTCCGGGCGGCCCTTGACCAGCGGCCATAGGGCAAGAACGAAGATGACGCTGGCCGCAATCAGGGGCAAGGCCACGTGGAACCGCAGCAGGAATGCCCCCGAGGCCGCCCCCACGATGAACAGCACGATGGACAACAGTCGACGCCGCCAGTGGAAGGACTGGCCGCCCGCCAATGCCGAATCGGATACCAGCGCCGCCATGGTGAGTGTCAACAGGTTCGTGGCCACGTCCGGAACACCGTGCTTGCGCATCATCGCGTTGTGGATGCCCATGGCGAACGCCAGCAACGCCACAATCACCAGCGCATCGACGTGGGGGACCGGCGTCAGTGACCCGTCATGCGTCATGAAGAAGGACTCCTCGGCCATCAGCCCGGATACCTCAGGTGTCGTCACCAGAGCCAGGATCGTGGCCGCGACCACGGCAGCGCATTCCACGGGGTAGCCGATGAGCCGTGCGGCGGTGGTGTGGCGCCCGTTCGTGGCGAGCCCGGCGGCGAAGGCTCCGATCACGAAGGGGATGATCGCACCGATGAGCGACACGGCCCACGTCACCGTGATCAGCCGGGAGCCCAACCCCAGCGCCAGCAACAGGACATTGCCCGTCATCAGTTCGGCGAAGACCCCACCCAGGGCGAGCAGGCACGTCGCATCGATCAGCCCGCAGATCAGGGACAGCAACAGGACCCCCGCCTTGTATGAGGGTGGCTCGGGCCTGGCGGACATATCCGATGCTCGCAGACTCGCTGGTCGCGGTGATCGATCCGACGCGTTCGGCGACGCGAATCAGCGGTAGAGCCCCGCCTTCTTCATCGACGAGATGATGTCGCGGCCCACTGAGTCACCGACTTTGACGAACGCCGCCGGTGTTCCGATCGGTGCGTCGACTTGAGTCGCGCGATTGCCCGCGTAGGTCCTCCCAGTCAGGATGTGCCGCCACCGTCCGGGTGGGAAGGTCACCGTCACTGCCATCGCATTCTCGGAGACGACGGGGGCCGTGAACAGGTGATCGCCCAAGAAGAACTGCGTGTCGCGCTGCGCGGCCTTGGTCCCCGGGTACACCAACCAGGTATGGCGCATGGCGGGGATGCCACGGTCGATGCCCTCGTCGATGACGCCTTGACGGTACTCGTGCAGGGCGGCGTAGATCTGGGATGCTCGAGCGAACTGCTTGCGCGTGGTCGCGGTGTCGTAGATCTGCTGATTCAAGCGGGGGCGATTGGTCTCGTGGGACCGCATCACCGGACCGAACGCCTGCATCTCGGCCCACCGGGCATTCAGATCGGGGGGCCGGATGAAGTTCTCCACCCCGGTGTTGACGCTCGTGTACCCGCCGATATCGCTGTGCCACAGCGGCGCACCGCTGACCCCACCGGCCAGCATGCCCTTGATGGCATTGGCGAGTCCATCCTCGACCGCGTAGTTGACCATCTGGTCGCCCGCCCACATCAATGGGGCGCTCTTGGGGGACCCGGTGTAGCCCGCCCGGAAGAAGGCCACACAATCCGGCACTCCACCTCGCTTGCACCCCTCGCGCACGGTCTCGGCCCACAGTTGCGGGTACCGGTTGTGCTGCTGCATGGCGGTGCCCTTGTGAACCACGCTGTCGAACGGTAGGTACTCACCGAAGTCCGCCATGAAGCCCGAGGCGCCGACGCCCAAGACGTTGTCGGCCACGATGTCCGCGAACCAGTCACGGGCCTTCGGGTTCGTCAGGTCAACCATTGCCGTGGGGAACCCGACCGTCTCGACCACATAGGTCTCGCCGAGCCGGTTCTTGACCAGGAAGCCCTTGCGCTCCCCGATCCGCCAGTAGTTCTTCACGGGCTGGCCGTCGACCTCGTCGACGTCGATCACGAAGGGGTTGATGTAGGTCATGGTGCGGATGCCCTGCTTGCGGAAGTCGCGCACCATCTTGTTCCACTGCGGGTAACGCTCCCGGTTCAGCTGCCACGTCCACCACAACTGCTCGCCGAAGCCGGTAACTCGCTTGCCGACCCAGTCCTGCAGCCAAACACCGGAGATCTTGGTGCCCGCCTTGCGCATGTCCGCAACGACATCAGTGACGAACTCAGTTCCACCCTGCAGGCCCAGAACCGCACCCTTCTGGATCCAATTCGCCAATTCGGGTCGGCGTTGGCCGGCGCCTCTGGCCGCCATCAGCTTCTGGGGTGAGCCGGCCGCGAGGACCCGTGCCGTCATGCCCGCCTGGAACGACTCCAGCGAGATCTGCGTGGGCCGCCGCATGTCCGCGACCGAGAACGCGCCGCTACGCAGATCATCAACCAGTTCGAACGATCGCTTCTGTCCGGTCACGTACGTGGGCCAAGGGGCGTACGTCGTATTGAGGTTTCCCGCGCCCCACGTTGCGATGTCGACGATGGCGGCCGCAGGTTCCTCGCCGCGGGTGACGCCTTGTTCCTGCACCAGGATCGGCATGACCTGGCCGTCCAGGTCGAAGGGGCGGAACTGTTCGCCGAGCCCATGAACCGGACTGTGACGCTTGCGACCCGACGTCAGCATCACGCTCGAAACGCGATCGGCACTCGTCGTGCGACCCATTGTCACGTCGATCTCCAGGGCGGTGACGCTCCGGTTGCGCGGCACTTCCGTCATCGTCACGGTGAAGGGCGCTGACGCGCCCCCGCCACGCACGAGTCCCGACAGCACGGCGGCACCGTCGCGTACCCGGGCTGCGGTGATGGTCTGCTGGGTGAGCCGCGTCGACCGTTCGACGTCCGGCCAGAACGCTCCCGCCTTGGACCGGAAAAACCAGTTGACGGTGGCGCTACTGGCCGAAACGAACGCTCGTCCCGGATCGTTGGCCCACGCGACCCGACCGGACCCATCGACGGCCCGCACCGACATCCCCCCGGAACTGGCGGCGGAAACAATGCCTCGTGCCGGGACACCGGCATCCACGCGGATCCGGTAGTCCCCGAGATCGAGCACCTTGTCGGCATTCGGCCGGATGACCAGTCGACCGGGAGTCATCGGATCGTAGTCGTCGGGCGGGACGTCGGGGCCGTAAGTGACAGCGACGGTTCCGGTGTCGCTGATCACCTGAGGCGAGCCACGGTGGGCTGGTGCAACGGCTCGAACCTGGTACTCGAAGTCGCCCACGAAGGCCTTCCACGAGCCGGTCGCGGTGCCTGCTGAGTCCGACTCCACAGTGTCGACGGTCGTCCATCCCTGATTGGGCCAACGGATCTGGATGTTCACCGGGCGCCTGGTTGGGGGACTGAGGGTGACTGTCACGGGGTTGATGTCGCCGACCGCAGTGGTCGGGGACGCGAGTTCGATCGACAGCGCGACAGCAGCCACTGCGGCTGCCGGTTGGGGGGCTCCCGCTGCGGACTGAGTCGACCACATCGTCATCGTCCCCGCTGCCATCGCAGCACCTGCCACGACCACCGTCACGCGCCTTGCCAACATGTCTGGCTCCCATCTTCCATTCACCGCCACGGTAGTCAGGGTCGGCGTTGGCCATGATCGGATCCAGGAACCCCGAGCCGCTGCCGTCACCCGAATGCCGACGTCGAGTGCAGTTCCGCGTCGATGGCGATGCACCATGACTGTCACGCATCAGTCACGCTGCGGAGTTACGGGAGCGGAGAGTGACCATGGGGAGTCGTGGGGACGCGAGACAACGGATGGCAGTGGTGGTTGCCGGGGCGGCGGCGGTCACCCTGGTGGGCAGTTATGTCATCGCACCGCCGAGCAGTGCCGCTGAGGGATTGATGATCACGGTGGTGAACAACAACCCCGACTTCTCCGCCGACGAGGTCTTCGTCGTGGCGCAAGCCGGCGGCACAGAGGTCGTCGCCGAACCGCAGCCGCTGTCGGCTCGGGAGTCATTCGTGGTGCCGTCAGTCCGTTCGGGACGCGTATTCGTGTCCCTGGGTCAATCACTGCCCGCGCACGGCGAACCGAGCCCCGACACCTCGCAGGTGCGCTACGACGCGGTCGAACTCACCTATCCCGGTGTGGCGAACCTGACCGCGGTCGACATGTTCGGCATCCCGCTGGACCTCGAGGTGTTCAATGCTGATGGGCAGTTGGTCGGGGCCAAACGGTGGGGCTGCTACACCGATGTCGTCCGCGACACGTTGGCCGAGGAACTGACCGCTGCTGGTGGCGACTTCAGCAAGACCCTGCGCCTGGACTCCGACGATCGGTTCCTGCGTGTCGTGTCGCCGAATATCGTCAGCGGGCTCCACCCCAGCGGCTATCCGACGTTCGAGAACTACGTGGGGTCCCTGGCCGGGGTTCCACTGCGGGTACGGGGGAGCGCGCTGGGGGAGTCGTACGACTACGTGGGTGCCTTCCGGTCGGATCCCGACGACCCCGAGGGTCCGGGACTGCTCACACTGGTCGATCAGGGCCCGGACGATCTGCTGCCGATCGATGTCACCGGCCGCTCGCTGGTCGGCAACAGTGGCAACGACACGAACGGCATCTACGGCAACAACAGCCCCTACCTGGTCGGTGGGGAACCGCACTCCGGCAACGACATCTACTCCGCCGCCTACCGCGACCTGGTGGCGGGGTTCGCGTACGGCTTCTGGGGCAGCCCTGACTACGGCAATGACACCGCCCAGTTCGACGTCGCGACACCGCCGGGACCGTTCGCCGGGGCGCAGCCCAACGCACGCAACTACAACGTCTGGGCGGCCGCCCTGTGGCCGCTGACCGATGCCTACGGCTTCCCGTATGGCGACACGTTCAACCACACCCCGGAACGCAATCCCATCGTGGAACTGCCCACCGACGGAACCCTGCGCATCACCATCCAGCCCGACACGAGTCCCCCCAACTGTGCGGGCGGGAGCTCAAGCAGCCCCAGTCCATCGAACAGTTCGAGTCCGAGCGCCAGCAGCAGCCCGAGCGCAAGCAGCAGCCCGAGCTCGAGTCCCAGCCCCAACGCGAGCCTGAGCCCCACCCCCAGCGCAGGCACCAGCACCAGTCCCAGCTCGAGTGCGAGCCCGAGTCCCAGCACCGCACCATCATCGAGTCCGGCCGCTCCCGGAGCGACGCCCGCGCCACCGGACCTTACGCGACCGGGTGCGCCCGCCAAGCCGCGCATCACGCGAGTCAGCCGTAAGGCGGTCAACGTGAGGTGGACACCGCCGCGCAACCCCGGCAGCGCGGATCTGTCGTACGAACTGCAGTCGAAGTCGCGGTCCCGCTGCAGCGTCGTGGCGACCACCACCGCCACGACGCACGACGTCCGACTCAAGCGGGCCTGGCGGGGGCGTTCCGTCGGGTTCAGGGTGGTGGCTCACAACTCCGCCGGTTCCGGGCCGCCGAGTCGAGCCGCGCGCATCGAGGTTCCCGGCCGCAGTTCCGGCCGCATACCTGGGGGCGATCAAGGAGTCCGGCGCTGCGCTGTCTTGGGCTGGTGAGAGGTGCCAGGCTTATGGTCGAATCCCGACGCGGCAGGGGCCGAGAAGCGACAGAAAGCCTGACAGTCAGTTGAGGTCCGCCCGTGCCACCCGCTGACTTTCCGACTGCGTCAACCGCACCACCACGCGGCTGTCGGCCCGCGGCCGGGAATCAAGCCGCACCAGTACGCGATCCGTCAGATCCGGTGGCACGGTGAAGTTGGTGCGGCCCACCGTGCGGCCGTCACTGGCCACCCGCAAGACACCCGCGCAGGAGCCGCCATCGGGGCAGGGCGCGTCCACGAACAACCGCCGACCACCATTCCACGTCGCTGAGTCCGCAGTTCGCCGCGCTGCAGCGCCAAGACTCGGCACGATCTTGTCGGTGTCGATCCGGCGCACCGCTGCAGCGCCGGCGCGGTCCTGGGTGTTGATTGCGAATACACGCACACGCATCTGATCGGTCGTGGCGACACCCAGCCGGGCCCGTGTGCGTCGAGCGGGCACATCCGCAACGTAGGTGGCACCGGCCCCCACTGCCGTGGCCTCAACGCGGTACGAGGCGGCTCCCCTCACCGGCTTCCAGTCAGCGATCAGGTCGTCGATGCGGCGATGGACCTGCAGCCCACGGACCTTCGCCGGGGCCGCCAGTCGACGAACGCGGTAGTGACCCGCGGTGAACGTGTCGCGTGGAGTGTTCAGCCGTTGCCGCACATCCACCGAGATCGGGCGCCGCTTGTTGTAGGTGCCCGGCCCTTGGGTCGGAGTGAACCGCGCGGTTCCGCTCGCCCGTTCCGTCGAAAGAATCGGCACCTCGAGTCCCGATGGCAGCGTCTCGGAGAACTGCAACTTCTGGTGTTTGATCTCGCGGGCATCCCAGTGCAACGTCCGCTTGCGTCCGCTTCCGGTCACCCACGCGTCTACCCGGGGCTTCCGCAGCACTCCGGCAGTCGCGACTGTCTCGACACCACTGGATCCCGGCAACTGCCGCAACGTCCACTGACCCGTCGCATCGCCCTTGACGATCAGGGAGGTCACATTCTCGTGGCTGATCGACGCCCCGCCCTCGAACCGTTGCATGCCGTCCTCGTCGGCAGGCGCAGGTGAGGCAAGCTGCGGCCCGCCCCGCTGACTGAACTGAATCTGGGGGGCGGGCTCGCCCTCGGGTGCCCGGACCCGGATCACCCGGACTTCGTCGTCCAACCGCATCCGCATCTGGCCGTCGTTCATCTTCTGGGCGGCACCCGGCTGCGGTTGGTAGCCGCCGATGTTGCAGGTCCAACCCCCCAGGAGTTCGCCGCGGCCGTCGGACCAGCGAACGCCTCCGCCGATCCATGCCACCACCTGCAGACACCCAGCGAAACCGATGTCCGACACGACGGTCTTGGCCCCCAACAAGTCGATGCCCAGCAGTTTGAGTTTGGCGTCGCCTTCGAGATCGAAGTGTTGAGCGCTGGTCCAGCCGGAGAAGCCACCGCCGACGTAGGTGGGCTGGTTGGGGTCGTTCGTGCCCGAGGGCAGCCCGATTCCCACGTTCGCGCTCATGCGGGTGCCCTGCCCGAAGTAGTACGAGAAGCTCGCGTTGCCCACAGGCAGCGTCATCAACGAGAACTTGCCACCCACGGTGAAGTAGGCGGGTTTCCGATTGGTGGTGTCCTCGCCGCGGACTTCGACCGTACCCTCTGCCTCGACGGCCGTGACCTTGCGTCCGAAGAACGACGTCTTCGGACCAGCCGATAACCCGATCGTCCCCGAGCCGCCGTAGGGCGGCGACGGGAACAGTGACACGGCCAGCTTCTGCAGGTACACCCCGCTGGACCCGAGCGGCTTGTTGATCTCGGAGATGCCCAGCGTGGCCCGCTTCATCTGGTTGCCCTCGATCGTGGTGCCGAACACCACCCCGAAGCCGGACACGGCCGTGAACACCCCGTCGCCATCGATATCGAACTTGTCCGCGCCGATCTCAAGGGAGCCTTCGTTGACAGTCAGCAACTTGGCCAGCGTGAACTTGCCCACCGAGAACTTGCCGCTCGCGATCGAGAACTTGCCGTCCTGCACCTCGAAACCGATGCTGGCGGCCATCTCCTTCTCGCTGCCGCTGACCAGTTCCAGGAAGAAGCTGCCGACCGAGAAACTCAGGTCGAACTTCCCGCCCTCGTCAGTCAGCGTGATCGGCTGGGACACCGCCAGCGGAGTCAGACCCGTGATGACGGGCAGTGGCTGGGCCAGCGCACTGGTGGCGATGACCACCTCACCGGTCTTGGGTGGGGTGAACGAGAACACCATGTTGTTGAAGTGGATCGTGCCCCACTTACCGCTCTTGCTCGTGGCGGTCAGATCGACGAAGCCGTTGTTGGTCGTGACGCTGGCTCCGCGCTTGCCGGCGGCAGGGGTGAACGTGACTGTCGTACCGGCATGGGGGGCGACGTCGAAGCCGTTCATGCGAAAGGCCGCCGTGGTGTCGAACACCGGATCGGTGTCGCCGTTCGGGACGCGCTTGGTGAAGCAGCCGGTGGCTTTGACGATGCCCACTTCAACGGTGTCCGTGTCGCACTGGGCGGCCACCTGTGCGCTGACCCCGGGGTTGGCGGTCAGTCCGAACAGCGCTGTCGCGACGGCCAGCACCAGGATCAGGAGGGCGGACCCACGGTGACCGGCGTGGTCCCCAGCAGTGGCAGTACCGCCGGCAACTACTCGATCACCCTCTCGGGAACCGGCTTCCTGGACCCGGCCACGGTGACGGTCGGGGGCAACAACGCCGCTGATGTCACCGTGGTGTCCCACGAGATGATCACAGCGACGGTTCCCGGGGGTGTCGCGGGTCCGGCCACGCTCGCGGTCACAAACACCAGCACGGGTCTGGGTGCGTCGGTGACCGACGGGTTCACGTACTTCGTCCCCGGCCCCCCAGTCGAAGCGCCGGCGTTCGCCAGCACCGCCATTGCCGGTACCCCCCAGGTTGGCTCGGCGTTGGTGGTCCAGACCAGCGCCACGGGCGACCCGGCTCCCACATTGACGTATGAGTGGCAGACCGGCCCCGCGGCGGTCGGGCCGTGGACCACGGTGCCCGGTGCCACCGCGGCGGGCTTCGTGCCGAGCTCCGACGAACTGGGTGACTACCTGCGGGTGACGGTGACCGCCACGAACGGCGTCGACCCACCGGCGGTGTCGTCGGTCGTGACATCGGGCCCCGTGGTGGGCACCCGTGCCCGGATCGGCGACGTGGGAGTGGTGGGGGACGTGGCCGTCGGCAAGACGCTGACGGCGACGGTCCACGGTGTGGCGGGGGTGCCGGCACCCACGCTGACCTATCAGTGGCAAGCCACATCGGCGGGGTCCTGGACGTCGCTGCCCGGGCAGACAGCGCAGCAGTTGACCGTCGGTGCGGGTCAGGTCGGACAACAGTTGCGGGTGGTGGTGACGGGCGACAACGGCGTGGGCGAGCCCGCCGTAGCGCGATCACCCGCCACGGTGGCCGTGCGGGGAACCGCGCCCGCGGTGGGCGCCGCCAGTGTGACCGGCACCCCCGCGGTCGGTCAGGTCCTCACCGCCCAGGTGACCGGCATCGAGGGAACACCGTCGCCTCGAGTCCGCTACCAGTGGCAGCGCGGCGGGGGCGAGGCAGGATCGTGGCGGGACATCGCCGGGCAGAACAGTGCGTCGTTGACGGTTCCCGCTGCCGCGGCGGGCGAGTCGGTACGCGTCGTAGTCACCGCGACCAATGGAGTGACACCGCGGGCGTGGGCGATGTCGACCGGACAAGCTGTTCCGATCGTGGGGCCGTCCATCGGCGAGGTGCTGGTGGCGGGCAAAGCGCAGATCGGCAAGACCCTGACAGCCGTTGCGTCGGGGGTCGCCGGTGATCCCGCGCCAGCCGTGACCTACCAGTGGCAGCGGCGGAAGTCAGACCAGTCCTGGCGATCTATCAGCGGCGCCGATCAGGACTCCCTGACGGTGAAGCGTGCCTGGTACCGACAGAAGTTGCGAGTAGCGGTCACCGCAACGGTGGGGTCCGATCCGACCACGAAGTCGTCGCCAGCCACCGCTAAGGTCCGCGGCGCCCGGCCGACCTTGACTGCGATCTCGCCGGGGCGAGGTCCGAAGGCGGGCGGGACCCCGGTGAGGCTGCGTGGCACGGGCTTCCTGCCTGGCGTCAAGGTCCGAATCGGTGGCGCCAAATGCCGGATCAGTTCCGTGAACAGCAGTCGGATCAGGTGCCAGACGAGTGCGCGACGAATCGGTCATGTGGCCGTCGTGGTGCGCAACACTGACGGTCGCGATGCGACCTTGCCGCAGTCGTTCCGGTACCGGCCGCAGTGACCGCTTCGCCGCGAGAGCGTGACGGGCGCACGGAAATCACGGGCTAAGGGACAGTGCGATGAACGCCGCGAAGATCGCCAGGTGCACCCCGGCCTGCTGCAGGGTCGCGCGACCCGGCGTGACCGTGAGGATCGCGGCGAACATCGTGAGCGCGAGCAGGACGATCTGAGAGGGCGCCAGCCCGAGGTTGAGCTGGACGGGCAGCCAGATCTGCGCGATGGCGATCGCGGGGATGGTGAGTCCGATGCTGGCCATCGCCGATCCGAACGCGAGATTGAGACTCGTCTGAACCCGGTCCCGTCGCGCGGCGCGGACCGCCGCCAGGGCTTCGGGCAACAGAACGACCATGGCGATGATGACGCCGACGACAGTGAGCGGTAGGCCCGCCGCGAGGACACCGGCTTCGATGGTGGGTGACGTGATCTTCGCCAGTCCCACGACAGCCACCAGGGCGACAAGCAGCAGTCCCAGGCTCAGGCCGGCTTTCCTCGTCGAGCCCTTACCGCCTTCCTCCGCCTCATCCGGATCGTCCATGAAGTACTCGCGGTGCCGCACGGTCTGGACGAACACGAACAGCAGGTACAACGTCAGGGAGCACACCGCGGCGAATGCCAGTTGGCCCGCGGTGAACGTAGGCCCAGGGGTGCTGACGGTGAATGTCGGAAGCACCAAGGTCAAGGTCGCCAACGCCCCCACCGTGGCCAGCGCGGCACCGCTGCCCTCGGAGTTGAAGTGAACGATGGGTCGCCGAGTGGCGGTGGCCACGAGCAGGGACAGCCCGACGATCCCCGCACACGTGATCATCACAGCCGCGAACACCGTGTCGCGGGCGAGCGTCTCGCCCTTCTGGCCACCCGCCGTCATGAGCGACACGATCAGGCCGACCTCGATCACGGTGACCGCAACGGCCAAGATCAGGGCACCGAAGGGCTCACCGACCCGATGCGCGACCACCTCGGCGTGATGCACGGCAGCGAGCACCGCGGCGATAAGCAGGATGGCGATCCCCGCGACCGCGAGGCCACCCAGGTCCCGACCCCAGACGGCGACCAGCACCACCAGAGCCACGGGTGGGATGACCTTGGCGGCCACATCGAACGGGACAGCCATGCTGCCGATCCTATTGCGGATCTCTCATGACCGGGTGGCCCGCAGAACCACGTCCGCGGTGTGGTGGGCACCAGCGCCGGTGGCCAGATCGCGCGGGCGCACGTCGTGGGTTTCGATCGTCCAACCGTCGACGGTGGTCAGGAACCGGCGCATGTCCTCGACCCCCACCAGCGTGGCTGGGTCGAACTCGTGCGACGGTCCCGATCCGGGGGCGTGGTCCTCGTAGTCGCCATGATGGTGGTTGTGGGGGGTGCCGGAGGTTGGGGTTCCGAACTGGGCGTGGTGCACGAACAGCAGCGTCCCACCCGACGCGACGCTGTCAGCGAGCGTCCGCTCGCTGGTGGCCTCCGGTGTCCGAGGCAGCACCGGGTACTGCGCCGAGACCAGCGTGAACCCGGCGTCGGGGAGGTCGGCTTCGAGCAGCCCGGCATGAATCCACTCGACGGTCACACCGGCGACTTCCGCTGCCTGGGCACCGCGCTGCAGGGCGACACCGACAACTTCCTGGAGCGCACCACCAAGCTGCAGTGGGGCGTGCTGATCACCGTGTACTTCATCAGCTACGTCCCCGCCCTGCTGCTGCTGGACCTGGCCGGCGGCCCCGAACAGAACCTGATGCTGCTGTT